>JAIRZB010000028.1 GCA_031267435.1 Puniceicoccales bacterium
ATGCCTAAAATTTTTCCTCGAAAAGACGTAACGCTTACCTTTGACTCGATTATCTTTGCTCTAGAAATATCGCTTTTAGAGCGAGAACCTTTTCCCTTTTCTAAAAAATTCGCCCATAATTTTCGACGATTACTTTGCGCTGCACACATAAAGATTAATCATAAACCTATTGCATAATAGTATAACCCAAAATAGGATATTATGCGGGCGCAATAATATTTTCCTATCCCCGAAATTGTCAAGCAAATATTACTTGGATCAAGATTTTCCCTCAAATGGAATAAAACACCAACAATCTTTTTGAAAAATATTCGAAATGGAGACCTCGCTTTAAACGTGCTGCCTGTCCTCACCCTCTGCCATCTAGCATGGATATCGCCTATAATTTTGTCAAGTGATTTTTAAAACTCAAATATCACCGACGAATCAGCACGAGAGAATAAAAACTTCCGATGAAAAAATTCAAAACGGCGCCATATTAATCCGCCATTACTTACAAGAATCCAGCCGTTGCAAAATTTCAAATGTCATATCTGCATGGAAGATGTCATCTTGAGTACACTCGTAATGACACTCAATGCCAAAACGGTTACCATCGCGAATGCCGTCCCCATAGCTATGGCCGTCACTGCCGTTGTTAGCATATCCAAATGCTCCAATAACGCCGTATGATAAATTTTAAAAACTTCACGAAATGACGATGCCAAATCACCTGTATTTTCGCCAACCGATAGCAAATCCAATCCCAAATCTGGAAAAATTTCATTTTGCTCAAATGCCTGCGTCATCGATACACCATCAAGAATCATTTTTTTCGATTCAATAAATCGCTTGCGAAAAAACAAATTATCCGAAGCATTTTCCGCCAGTGTCATGGTCTCCGTTGTATTGATTCCACTTCCAAGTAATGTTGCCAATAAATTCGCCGTCTGACAGTAAAAATTTTCCTTAATAATGGTTCCAACAATAGGAACATGAAGCGACCATTTATGGATATTAAACCTGCCATGCGGGGTGTTTTTGTAGGCAAAAAATCCTATAATGGCGAATAGCGTCCCACCTAAAATCACCCACCAATAGTGGAGCGCCAAGTCTGAAGCCACAACGAGACACTTTGCAATGGTTGGAAGCTCACCTCCCAATGAACTGAGCATTTTTTGTAATCTTGGCATGACAAAAAATAAAAAAATTAGTGATACGACAAAACCGATAACACAAACGGTCGCCGGATAAGCCATTCCAGCAATAAACTTTTTCTTAATGGATTGCTTGGTTTCCAGAAAGTCGATCAAATTGCGAATGACAGTCACTAAATTGCCTGTCTTTTCTCCGGCTTCGATCATACAAACCGTATTGCCTGTAAAAATATCAGGAAACCCATGCATTGCTGCTGCAATCGTTTTGCCTTCGCAAACATCCTTGTGAATTGTTTCGGCAAGTTGTTTCTCCTGAGGATTATTTAGTCGCATTCGCATCACCCTAATGGCATCGCCGACGGGTAACCCACCCGCGTGCAGCTGTAAAAATTTTTGCAAAAAATTGAGTGCAATTTTGCTGCCACTTGATCCAAATGAAATGGAAAATCCACTTTTTCCACCTTTTTTGGCCGGAGATGCCGCACCTTCGGTCAATGACGTTGCATTAATGCCGCCATTCTTGAGCAGCACAATGGCCGATTTGCGATCATTTGCATCGATTGTTCCTGACACATTTTTTCCTGTAGCGTCCTGACCCTTATATGTAAATCTCGCCATAATTTATACCTATCGTATAAAAGTTTACCCCTTTGGCAATTGTAATTCCATATTTCAAAAAAAATTAATAAAAAACATTTCCTCGTAATTCTTTCATCGATGATAGGCTCGATGGTGGCCAATCCTTGAAATACTCATCGGAGGTAAAAGAAACATCCAATGGTTCCTTGAAGAAACAATTTTCACCTTCCGTAATAGTGTTTTCTGAGTCTAGGAATATTCTATTAAAAATCTTGCAAGAAAAACTTTAAAATCTCCAATTCAATGATTTTACTTCAGCAGAAACTTTTCGCGATTTATTTTTCTCTCCTTACTACCATAATCTTTGCAAAAACTAAAGACTTCTTAAAAAGATTTAACAATAATGAAAAACACTTCAAGACGACGATAAGGCTAGGGCGAGTATCGTATTTCTCTTGCTGCAATAAAAGATTGCCGGAACATATTTTGCGGTTTTTCTAGCAAGGATGAGCGCCGTAGAGATCCGCAATTTAACCCTTAGCGTTGAAGGGAAGCTAATCTTAAATGATTTTTCCCTAGAAATTCCGACCAGCGAGATCCATGTTCTGATGGGAAAAAATGGTATGGGAAAAAGTTCGCTTGCCAAAGCCATTGCGGGCCACCCCGACTATCCCATTTTGAATGGCGAAATTATTTTCAACGGAGAAAATATTACTAAACTTCCTCCGGAAGAACGAGCCCAACGAGGTATTTTCTTAGCATTTCAATACCCTGTCGAAATTCCCGGTGTATCCATCGCAAATTTCATTCGTGCCGCCATGAATGCACAAAATAAAAAAATGGAAACGGTCGCGTTCTATAAATTACTCCATGAGAAAATGGATCACCTCGGATTGAATCGGGAATTTGCATCGCGTGCGATCAATGTTGGATTTTCCGGTGGTGAAAAAAAACGCTGCGAAATACTCCAAATGCTAATGCTGCAACCATCGTTTATCATACTCGACGAAATCGATAGTGGTCTCGATATCGACGCCCTGAAATTAGTCGCCGAGAATATTAATTCGTTGCGTTCCGAAGCTTTTTCCGGTTTAATTATTACGCACTATCAGCGACTCTTGAATCATATCGTTCCCGATCAAGTCCACGTTCTGGAGGATGGGAAAATCATCCATTCCGGAAAACCGGAAATCGTTCGCAAGCTGGAGGAAAAAGGCTATGCTTTTCTCGATTTGGAGGAAAAGCCATGACCCCATCGCCCATCGCTTTCCTTAGCAACATGGAACATTCCGATTTCCACTTCGATATGCCCTACTCCTTCGATGCAGGAATCGGCCTGAATCACGATACGGTAAAGTATATTAGTGCTGCCAAAGACGAGGATCCGTGGCTGCGAACCTTTCGCCTGCAAGCCCTTGAAACTTTCCTAACAATGCCGATACCCAAAATTCTCAAAGCCCACATAGCCGACGATCTTAATTTTGACAAAATTCGCTACTATCTCGCAAACAATCAAGCTCCTCAACGCTCCTGGGACGATGTTCCCGCTGAAATTAAAACGACATTTGACCGCCTCGGCATTCCTGACCGCGAACGTAAATTCCTTGCCGGCATTGAAGCTCAATTCGACAGTGAAGCCGCTTATAATCGCATCCAAGACACCCTTTCTAAGGAAGGTGTGATCTTTGTTGACTCAGCTATTGGCCTCAAAAAATACCCGGAAATTTTCAAAAAATATTTCGCTTCCGTCGTTCCAATCGGCGATAATAAGTTTAGCGCATTGAACAGCGCCGTTTTTAGCGGCGGCAGTTTCATTTATGTCCCCAAAGGTGTCAAAATTAAGCAACCGTTGCAGGCATATTTTCGTATTAATACGCAGAATTTCGGTCAATTTGAGCGTACGCTCATCGTCGTCGATGAAGGTGCTGAAATGACCTATATGGAGGGTTGCACGGCTCCCCGCTTTGAAACAGCGACACTCCATTCCGCTGTCGTCGAGCTCATCGCCCTAAAAAATGCGAAAATTCAATATATCACGGTCCAAAACTGGTCCAATAATGTCTATAATCTCGTTACGAAGCGGAGTGTCGCTCACGAAAATGCCGAAATTCGCTGGATTGATTGCAATATTGGATCCAAACTTACCGTAAAATATCCCGCCATTCTACTGGCCGGCGAAAAAGCTCGTGGCGAAGTCCTCTCCATAGCCCTTGCATCGGATAATCAAACCCAAATCACGGGTGCTAAAATGATCCATCTCGCCCACAATACGACTTCTAATATTGTTTCAAAATCAATCTCAAAAGGTAATGGATTAGCGTCATACAGGGGAATCATAGACATAAAAAAAGATCTAAAAAATTGCAAAAACAATACGCAATGCGATGCACTCCTGATCGACCATTGTAGCCGAAGCGATACCTACCCAAAAATCACGGTTTACGGAAATCAAAATAAGGTCCAACACGAAGCAAGTGTTTCAAAAATCGATGAAGAGCGGCTCTATTATCTTCAGCAACGTGGCATTGCCCAAGGACAAGCGATAAGTTTATGCGTTAATGGTTTTGTCAACGAACTCATTCAGGAGTTCCCCATCGAATACAGTGTCGAACTGAAGCGTCTCATCGACCTTGAAATGAATCCCAAAAATCAAAAATAATATAACATTTTTTATATTTTCTTGAATTTCACAAAAAAGTATATATTTTTCAGCACATGGGATACATGCGAAACAAATTGTTATTAGGTTTATGGGTGCTTTTAAATATAAGATTTCAAGGGAACCATCTTCTGAGTACGGAGCTATTAACGGTCGCAAGTCCCTGTGATGATATTCCCGTTGCAACGATTTATTCTCCCGAAGCCCATAAAGATATTGGCCTCGAACCCCATAAACAACATATCAAAAAAATACTAGAAAAACGTAAGAAATACGAAAATTCCGATTTGCTAATTGTACCAAACGCAACTTCGGGGATAGCGTATACTTTTATTGGAGGAATAATTCCTTCGGGAAACCCTCTATTGGACGAAATCGATGCTTTGAAAGTCTTCGGGGACGGCAATTCAAGGAACGATTTGGTTCAATTAATAGAGAATCCAAAGAACTTATCACGAAAAGAAGTGCAAAAAGACGCGGAAATTTTAAAAAGTTTCTTCCAAGAAATCATTAAATATATCACCTTTTTAGAACCAAGATTTGACGGAAATAACCAACAAAATATCAAAACATTGCGAGAACAATTACAAATACTTTGGGATGAATATTTCGACGGGTTACCGCGGGTTCATGCCCAGGAACTCCTATCCTTTTTAGAAAAACTCAATCATTTGCGACTCGATCTTCCGGAAAATCTTCCATTTAGTTCGCTTCAAGAATTTTTCCACCCTGGAATACTCCTATATTATGTCATGGAAAATGGTATTATAATTAACGGATTTAATTTCGAAACTCTCATAAAGCAAAACCCGCTAAATATTAGTTTAGAGATGGACATGCCCCTTCCACTTGAAACACTGTTTGCACGGCTTTCAAGTACAACGAAACGGGAAGACAAGCAATTAATCGTTTCCTCCGCAAACCCATCGCAATATCCCACACGACCGTCTAACTTTCAATTTCCGCAATATGTTGCTATACCAAATTTTACAAAAATTGCATTCCGAGAAACGAAACCTTAATCGCAAACTTTTTCTAAAAAAATTAAAAAATATGGAGTTCCATTGTATGGCTTCCTCCGGCAATTGCCAGACGAGGAACTCCCTAATAAATTTGACTAAGCCTCTAAAAACTCTCCAAAAGCGATATCCGTTTTTAACCGCAAGCGCTCACTCATGCCCCACGCTATTTAGCCTTGGCACCCTTTTTTATTTGTCAAACAATTTCCATTGAAATTACGAAAACAATTAACAAAATAGCATAAACTAAAAAATTAATGGCAAATCTGCCCTGTTAATTACCAGCTTCATTGCTATCAACTCGTTCTTGCAATTTTCCATCCGCCATTGTATTTATCCGTTGTTCTTCTTTTTGCACTCTTGGCACGAGAATTGCTACGTTGTATTTATAGACTGTTCCAGCACGCGGATATATGAAAAGTTCTCCCAGGGAAAATTTTTAAACATCCCAATGCTGAAACAAAACCTATCAGTGAAAGGAAATACTATAGTGAAAATATCAATTTTGGGTAAGGATCCCATTACTCTCAAGTTGATTGATAAAAGAATCTAATTTTTCTCTTGTAATTTTCTCTTCGTCGATATAATTATTTCCGATTGCTTCCACAGAATCTCTTGGCAGTAATTTTCCAGAATCTTTAATGTGCTTTGTCATCGTTGGAGATATTGCATGAAAATCGATAAATCCATTAAGTAAGCTCTTTAGGACACCAATCGCTTCTCCCTTTAGGACACCGATCGCTTCTCCTTTTAGGATACCAATCGCTTCTCCTTCTACTCGGCCTTCTTCTCGGCCTTCTTCTCGACCTTCTTGCTTTTTATTATTTTCAAGATCATCGAGTATTTTTTGGGCATCAAAAATATTAGCAACTTCCTTTTGAAATAGGTCCTGATCGACTTTTTCCTTTCTCAAAACTTCTAAAGCATCTTTCACTTCTTGCGATTGCACTTGTGAAGGCACCACATAATATTCACACTCAACGTTCTTGGCCCACCATCGAATTCCTAACAACTTCAGCCACTCTTTTCCTTTTGGACCGATTATCTTATTCTCCATAATTTTAACATCTTCATCTTTTAAAATACTTTCTGTAACCTTTTTAAGGCCAATCATCGGTTGAAGGCCAGTGTCTCTTTCTTCGGGAGCTGCAACCATTTTCCCTGTTTTTGAATCGCGAACTAATCTGCCCATTCTTGTCTTCTCCACGACTTCCGTAGTAGGATAGTCAAGAAAACCTATCACACGCACTTCATCTGAATACTTTAATTTTAACCTGTTCAGATACTCTAAAAACCTTTGAATTGACCTATCAACATTTTTTCGCTGCATTTCTATGTCAAAATAAAGAATATAATTTTGAGACTTCATTTCTTGACCTGGACACTTCGGACGCTCAACCGTGCATTCACATACAATATCACAGCGCAATTCCTTTAAAACATTTTCACGACCTGAATTTGTTTTAGTTTTAGAATCTCCTAATTTTTCATGAGTTATTATCGTTCCATCTACAATCTTCACCGCAACAATATGCTCCTTACTCGTATCATTGTCCGCTTCGGGATAAACTAAGCTGTTTAACAGCGAAATTAACCTCCGATTGGCGTTTTGGGTAGAAGCTAAAGCATCTTCTTCGACATCATTTATTCCTAAAAACAACGACTTAAACTTCAAATCGTAGGTTGGATTGGCAATGTGGATGTATCTGCCATGTTC
>JAIRZB010000086.1 GCA_031267435.1 Puniceicoccales bacterium
TTTTATTCCCACGTGTACTAGAAAAATACTGACCGTTTGCGTTGTTTTTATCACAAAAATCGATAGCTCCCGGCCAGAATTTTATCTCAGAAAAAGAGAACATGCATAAAATAACATGCTCCTTGTCAATCTATTCGCCAACAGACTCGGCCCTTCCCCTATTAGATGCCTCCGCTAAAAGCGCTGCCAAGCCTCCGCTTAATAAAGCACCGAGAGGCTCTTGCGAAGAGAATAAAGAGCTCCCCTCCGTTTAATAGAATCTTTTTACGCCACGGCATAGCTTATTCCATGGCGTAGCTGTGGAATGGACATGGACAAGAATGGAATGGAACCCATGATAGCTCCCACTTTTGTCTTCAAATTTGAAAGATTTTGAATACCATGTAATCCATGGAAGATATTTTAAAGAATGCGTTGGAAACAGGATTGTTACTGCCGCAGACGGTCGAAAATTGCAAAGAATGGCTCATGTATCTACCAAAATGGGGAAAGACAGCGATACGGGAACTCGTTGAATGGAAAAATTGGGAAGAACTTAATAATCGTTTTTTTAAAAATTTAGAATTCGGAACAGGTGGTATGCGCAGTCGGACAATCGCCGAAACGGTAACACAAGCCGAACGGGGCCATGGCGCCCCCTTCGATGCCCCTGAATATGCCGCTATCGGCAGCGCCTATCTAAATGATTTCAATGTCGCCCGCGCAACGATCGCCCTCTTTCGTTACTGTAAAACGCAATCCGATAGGCCGCTCAAACTGGTTATTGCCCACGATGTTCGCCATTTTTCTGAACATTTCTCTCAAATTACGGCAAAAATTTGGAACTATTTGGGAGGAAAAGCGATTGCCTTCAATGGCCCACGCTCAACGCCTCAGCTCAGTTTTTCGGCACGAAAATTCCAAGCTATCGCTGGCATCGTGATCACAGCGAGTCACAATCCCGCCCACGACAATGGCTACAAAGTTTATTTCAGAGATGGCGGACAGGTGATAGAACCCCACGCCTCAAAAATTATCGAAAAATTTCACCAAACATCGCTGCAAGAGGCCGTACAAATTCTAGAATCGATCGCAAAAAATAATTCACCAATTGAATATTTCGATGCGACAGCCGACAAAAGTTATATTAGCGAAGTGATTTCCAATCTCTTCGATGCCAATATTTTTCAAAAATCACCAATTAACATTGTTTTCACGCCCATCCACGGCACCGGCGACATGATCACGGCCCCCGTTTTACAACAGCTTGGCATTCGCGCCCACTTTGTATCCGAACAAATGGTTCATGACCCGCGATTCCCGACGGTAAAATCACCCAATCCAGAAAACTTCGAAGTTTTCGACCTCGCCATAAAAAAAGCAAATAGTGTCGATGCGGAACTCATTATCGCCACCGATCCCGATGCGGATCGCGTTGCCATTGGCGTACGCAATGGGGAAGGAATTTTTGAGAAATTTACAGGTAATTTAACCGGTGCGCTACTCGCAGAATTTCGCTTATCCCAGATGAAAGTACGGGGATGGATTCCAGTCGAAGGCTCTCACCGCGTTGCATTTATCAAGACCTTTGTTACCTCACCGCTCCAGGATAAAATTGCCGAAGCGCATGGCGTGAAAGTTATCAACACACTGACGGGCTTTAAATGGATCGGCGAGAAATTGAACGATTACGAAACCATACTCCAAAATCGTCTCGTGGAATTCAATCTTCCCACCATCGACTACGTTAACACATCCACTGAAAAGCGTCGCGAATTACTACTGAAACATAGCACATTTTTTGTGATGGGAGGCGAAGAAAGTTATGGCTACCTTGCGAGCGATAATATCCGCGACAAGGATGCCAATGGAGCCACAGTAGTGATTTGCGAAATGCTCGCTACGCTAAAAAAATCCGGTAAAACACTTATCGATTTTCGCAATGAAATTTATCAAAAATACGGCTACTACGATGAAACACAGTTAAATATTTATTACGAAGGCGCATCAGGAGCAGGAAAAATCAAAAATATTCTAGAATCCTATAAAAAGAACCCACCTACGGCGCTTGGCCACTTCGCCGTCACCCATATCATGGATTTCAGCAAGGATAAAATCTTCGACCTCGATGGCAAACGTATTCCAGCACAGAATTTTTTCATGATTGACCTCGACAATGGATACCGCTATGCCATCCGCAGCAGTGGCACGGAACCCAAAATTAAATTTTACATATTCGGCAATGTTCCAGTAACGGCTTCCCTTGCGGATAGCGCCAAGGAAACTGCGCAAACAACGGCAATCATCAAACAACTCCTTCAAAATGATGCTGACCTGCGCGCAGAACAAAGTCATTAAAACAGAATTGAAAAAAGTGCAGGAAACGCCCGTAAGCATAACGATCGCTCCCCATGCCAACCTTTTCGTACTTTCTTCCGCTGTCAAGCTCGCTTGCTTAACTAAATTCCAATTGTGGGCAAAGCGAAATAGGGATAGGTTTGAGATCTAACCAAAGCAACGAAAAAATCCTATCTTTGGCCGCATGTGTAATAAATTTATCATAAAAACATTCACGGGAAACATTTTTGTTGCAAATCTTGAAAAAATAACAACAATGCAGAGTTGATATGAGTGGTGTAAATAATAGACATAATTTAGATAATATAAGTCGTCCGAAAAATGGACAGATTGAGTTACCAAATGGCCTCTCTACGGAGATGGCACAGATATCAAAACCGGAAAATTTTCATGCAATGCAACGGCTCCTTGGTGAGGCTATCAATAAAAACGATCGCATTAATGATCAGGCCATGGAACATTTTTTCAATAATATTTCAGGCAAATTGACAACAAATGAGGAATTAGGTCAGGCCATTGATGTTGCGAAACAATTCGCTCAACATCCGGAAGTCCTATCGGAACATGCCCAGCAACTCGTCCTCGACATAGCTCAAAAAATAGGAGGCCATCGCAATGCTGACTATTCCGTTGCAAAAAAAAGTAAAGAAATTATATCTGAAACAGCTAAACATTTGCCAAAAAATTCCGATGCCACGCAAAATAAATTTTTCCAAACAATTGATTTCTTCGGCAACATGGAACGTAATCCCAAATGGAACGTGGATCTGTTTTCATCAATTTCCAAAGCTAGTCAACACGGAATGGAAGATATCGCCGAAATCGCCCAAAGTCCTTACATTCGTTTCATCGGCAATACAGCCTCGCAAGTTAATTCAATGGCACAAATCGACCAGGAACAATTTCAAAAAGCAGCTATTAGAACGATGCGAAAAACACAATTTCCTGTTAAATTTGACGCTGATTCATTCCGTGAAGCACTCTCTGTGATACAAGAAAATATACGTACCGCAGAGTATAAAGAGCAATTTGCAGAATTGGGAAAAAAATTTCCGCTACCTTCGAATACGACTAAAGACCAAGGACCTTCAGCATACGCACCGCCTCCAGACAAAGTAACGGTGACGCCCATTGAAATTTTACCCCAAGCACTACCCATTGTTCCCGAGTCATTGCAAACCGCAAAACACAATGGACACGATGATCCGGAAGAGGTGGAGAAAAATTTAGTCACCGCTCAAGCAGAGTAAAGAATTGATTTTTTAAAAAAATTTGCTCTATTCTTAGGGTGTGGATCCGTTCTATAAGAGAATCGTTCTGAAGATTAGCGGAGAATCCCTTCGAAGGAACGATTCAGCAATAACCATAGATCACGGATTTCTTGACTCATTGACTGATCAGGCCGTTGCCGTACATGACCTAGGAATAGAGTTTTCCATTGTTATTGGAGGGGGTAATATTTTTCGCGGTCAGACTTATCATGGCCGAGATTCCGGATTTATGCGTACCGATGCGGATAAAATGGGTATGCTCGCGACGGCGATCAATGCATTGGCACTACGAAGTGCCCTGGAAGCCCGCGGTGTAAACGCGATCATCCAAAGTTCCATCGCCATCGAGGGTATCGCAGATCGTTTTTCTATCCATGATACGGAACTTGCTTTAAAATCAGGAAAAATTGTTATCTTCTGCTGTGGTACAGGTAATCCATTTTTTTCGACGGATTCTGCAGCAGCCCTCCGCGCTTGCGAATTGCACGCCGATATTTTACTTAAAGCGACAACGGTTGATGGAATTTATGATTGCGATCCTCGCAGAAATGCTCAGGCTAAGAAACTCGATAGATTATCCTACCGGGAAGCATTAGACAAAAATTTAAACGTTATGGATCTTACCGCATTCGTACTTTGTATGGAAAATGGTATTCCCATTCGCGTTTTTTCCGGACTAAGGGACGGCGAAATTATTAAAGCTATTCACGATCCGTCCCTGGGAACTTTTATAGGAAACGTAAAAAAATAATATGGAAGATGAAGGAGTTTTAAAGGAAATTAAAGAAGCCATGGATAAAACTGTGGTTCATACTCAGAATGAGTTTTTTTCGCTTCATACGGGTAAGGCGTCAACGGCAATGGTCGAAAGTCTTGTTGCCGATGTCTATGGATCCAATATGCGCATCCGTGAAATTGCCGCAATTACAACACCTGACGCGAGAACGATTCAAATTCAACCCTGGGATAAATCCTCTGCTCACCCCATAGAGAAAGCTATTTTGACAGCTAACATCGGGTTAACACCCGTTAGCCAGGGAACACTGATCCGCTGCACCATCCCTGAAATGAGTGGCGAACGTCGCAAAGAACTTGTCAAAGTTGCCAATACGATGGCCGAAGAAGGTCGTATCGCTATCCGTGCCATTCGCCGCGAAGCTATCGAAACTTTCAAAAAACTGCAAAAAGATGCAGCTATTAGTGAAGATGACCTCAAGCGCCTCGAAAAAGAAATTCAAAAATTAACCGATCACGCCAACGGCGAAATTCAAAAACTCCTTGAATCCAAGGAGAAAGATCTGCTAAAAATATGATAAATATTGAGTATGGGGCTCCGCCCCATACCCCGCAAGGAGTCACGGACTCCTTGACCTCGTTCAGCGGCCAAACCATGCGAAAATTTCGCATGGCTTGGCCGCAACGGTCAATTTAGTTGCCCGCCCGCGGCGAAGCCGCGGGCGGGGGCAAGGCCCCATGGTCGGGCGGTACCCCCGGCCAAAGCCCCGGGGTCCCGCCGGATACAGGTGCCGGGGTTGGGTCCCCAGG
>JAIRZB010000076.1 GCA_031267435.1 Puniceicoccales bacterium
CTTTCGCATGGTTTGGCCGCATATCGAGGTCAAGGAGTCCGTGACTCCTTGCGGGAGTCCAGAGGGCCGAGCCCTCTGGGATTTGTGAATAAGTTTCGGAAAAATATCTGAATATGTGTTGTTTTCTAGGCAAAAGCAATGTGAATAAGCTTTCGAAAAAAGTTCTCGTATTTCGATTAAGAATACTATATATTCTGCGCAGTTTAATTTAAAACGACTAGATATAGTATAAATTTAAAAATTATGATAAAATATACTTTTAACCAAAATACAAAAATGGACATGCAAATGCTTAGGAAAACGGAGCTTATGCAACAGGTGTATAATGTATTTTTTGAGGTTGGTAAGACGACGAACGAATTCGGTTCGGACATTGCTTGGGCGCTCGCAAATGAAGTAATTGGGGGATTGAAAGAAGGCAAAATTGATTCCTTTTCTGTCGTAGAGGATAAAATTGAAGCCGTATTGTTGCAATCGCCGTACCATGCAAGCACGAAGACTATCATCGTGGCGCGAGATCGTCGCGATCACATTTCTGGGTTAGTGCGAAAAGCCGAAATAGATCGTGTTGATCAATATTTATCGAAGCTCGATTGGGAGGTCCGCGAGAGTAGTAATATGAGTTATTCTTTGCAGGGATTAAACAATTATCTTTCGGGAGCTATTAGTCAAAATTATTGGCTTAATAAGGTTTATCCGGCGCGGATTCGGATGGCTCATGAGTCCGGAGATTTTCATTTGCATGATTTGACGCAACTTTCCGTGTACTGCGTTGGTTGGGACCTTGCCGATTTGTTAAGGGAAGGTTTTTGTGGTGTGCAAGGCAAATTGGAAGCAAAACCACCTAAACACTTTCGTACGGCGCTGGGTCAGATTGTTAATTTTTTTTATACGCTACAGGGAGAAGCTGCTGGGGCTCAAGCATTTTCGAATTTCGATACTTTGCTGGCACCTTTTATTCGCTATGATAATTTAAATGAACAAATGGTAGAGCAGGCGCTGCAAGAATTTATTTTTAATATTAACGTGCCGACTCGTGCTGGATTCCAGACGCCATTTACAAATATTACATTGGATTTATTTTGTCCGGATCATTTGGCGAATGAACCTGTAATGATTAATGGAGAGTATCAGCAGCAGACTTATCGAGAATTTCAGTATGAGATGGATATTTTCAATCGTGTGTTTTTTCGAGTTATGTCCCAGGGCGATGCCCATGGCCGTGTGATGACTTTTCCAATTCCCACAATAAATGTCACAAAAAATTTTGATTGGGATAATGAAAACCTCAAAGGATTATGGGAAATGACCGGAAAATATGGTATTCCTTATTTTTCGAATTTCGTTAATTCTGACATGAAGCCTGAGGATGCTCGTTCCATGTGTTGTCGGCTACGCATTGATATTACTCAACTAGAGAAGCGCGGCGGTGGACTATTTGGAGCGAATCCACTGACAGGGAGTGTGGGAGTGGTGACCATTAATTTGCCGCGTATTGCCTATCTTTCGCAGACCGAGGAAGCATTTTTTGAGCGACTGATGATTGTAATGAATTTGGCGGCAGAGAGTCTTGAAATTAAACGTGCATTATTAGAAAAATTAACCAGCGCTAATTTGTATCCCTATACGACATTTTATTTAAAAGATATCAAAAAACGTTTTGGTTGCTATTGGAAAAATCATTTTTCGACAATCGGTATTGTGGGTGTGAATGAGGCTTGTCTGAATCTTTTAGGCGAAGCTATTACAACAAAAAATGGAAAAACATTTGCATTAAAGATTCTTGATTTTATGCGCGAAAAAATTGTCGCATTTCAAAAAGAAACGGGGAATCATTTCAATTTGGAAGCAACACCGGCAGAAAGTACATCCTTTCGATTGGCACTAAAGGATAAAGGTAAATTTGGAAATAAAATTATCAATGCCAGCGGAGATGATGTACCCTTTTATACGAATTCAGTGCATGTTCCGGTCAATTATACCGATGATCTTTTTTTGCTTTTGGACCACCAGGATGATTTACAAACAAAATTTACCGGTGGAACGGTAGTTCACTGTTTTTTGGGTGAGCGTATCTATGATACAAATACCGTGAAGAATTTAGTAAGAAAAATTGCTAGTAATTATAAATTGCCCTATTTTTCATTGACGCCGACATTTTCGATTTGTCCGCAACATGGTTATTTGTCGGGAGAGCAAAAAATATGTCCCCATTGCGACATGAAAACGGAAATTTATTCACGGGTAGTTGGTTATTTGCGGCCGATACAGCAATGGAACGATGGGAAGCAGGCAGAGTTTTCCATGCGAAAAACATTAATGCTACCCTAAGGGTTTCCGCCCCGTGACCTCGCAAGGAGGCTTGCCCAGAGGGCTCCGCCCTCTGGACTCCCGCAAGGAGGTTTGCCCAGAGGGCTCTGCCCTCTGGACTTCCGCAAGGAGTCACGGACTCCTTGACCTCGGTATGCGGCCAAACCATGCGAAATTTTCGCATGGTTTGGCCGCAGGCAGCCTTTTTTATCCAGGCCCGGCGCTTCGCGCCGGGCCTGGATTCCCAGGTCAAGGAACTATGTTCCTTGCAAGGGGATGCGAGGGGAAGGATTCCCCTTGCTCTTGTTTATTACTTAATAAAGCCCCGCCCGGCGCGAAGCCCGTGGGCGGGGGGCCCCTTGGTCGGCCGGTACCACGGGCGAATGCCCGAGGTACCGGCCGTATCCAGGTCCAGGGGATGGTATCCCCTGGCAAAGGGTTGCAAGGGGAAGGATTCCCCTTGCCCTGGCGGGGATTCTAAGGGCGCGCAGCCCTTAGGTAGCCAGAGGGCTCTGCCCTCTGACTCCCCCAAGGAGTCACGGACTCCTTGACCGCGGTATGCGGCCAATCCATGCGAAATTTTCGCATGGTTTGGCCGCAGGGTCAACTCCGGTGCCCCGCCCGCGGCGACGCCGCGGGCGGGGACTTAGGGCCCCCCGGTCGGCCGGAACCACGGGCATCAGCCCGTGGTTCCGGCCGCAATCCAGGTCCAGGGGATGGATCCCCTGGCAAGGGGTTGCAAGGGGAAGGATTCCCCTTGCTCTGGCGGGGATTCTAAGGACGTGTAGCCCTTAGGCTTTTTTGAATTTATTTTAAAAATTGCCTATAATAGCAGCAATAGAATTTGCCCCGGCTTCCCGACCGTCGTCGATAAAAATGGTTTGTTGTTTTTGCCGCGTTAAGGCGACATAGAGCAGGCGTTCCGCATTGTTTTCATAGGCATATGAATCTGACCATTCTTCGTATTGTTGTTTGTTAATGGCGATTTTTTGGTCAATCACATCGGGAAAAGTTCGTGGTGCGGGGATGGGTTTACGATTGATGAAAGGAATAATGACAATGGGCCATTCGAGTCCTTTTGCTTTGTGGAAAGTATACAATTGAATAGCGTCTCGATCGATCCATTCCGATTGGTAAATTTCCTGAGATTTTTTTTGTAATTGAAATAAAAAATCGGCGCCACAGATGGATTCTGCGGCGAGTAGTTGTAATTCTTTATTGATTTCATAGTGAAATTTTTCTCGAATGGCGGTAATTTTTGCGATCAAATCAAATTCAAAGAATAGCAAATCGAGAATTTGTAAAGGTGATAGCGCTACACATTTAAGGCGAATATTTTGAAGATTTTGTTCAATTATTGTAATTTTCGAGACATCATGGGAGTGGAAATGGCGTGCGATGGTTGCATCGGGGAAACCAAAAATTTCACGTAGAATACCTGAAAATTCGAAATGATTTTTGGGATTGAGCATCACTGCTATTAGGGCATGGGGCCAGGAAAATTCTGGGAATTCACTGTAAGTTTGTGTTGCGGAGTGAATTTGTAATTTTGGCATATTCGCTGTGTTTGAAAATGAATCATAAATTTCATATAACCAATTTTTCCGCGGACAGAGAATTGCCATTTCACTCCATGAAGAAATGTTAAAATTTCGCGGATTTTTTTCACTAAAAAAATGGCGGAGAAATGATAATTCATCTTCAAAAGATGCACTACTTAGACGAAGCCAACCATGAATATGGTCGGAGAACGTATTTTCTATTGGGGGAGAATTTTTAATTCCAGAAATAATCGGCGAAAAGAAAACTTGACCGTTTTTTCCATCTAAAATATATGGAAAAATTTTATTAATTCGTTGGGCAATATCTTGTCCAAAACGCATAGTTACTGAAAAATTGAGCGATTCTGCCGTACCATTTTCGGTAAATGTATTGTGGATTTTTTGATAAAACGAAACATCGGCTCGATCGGAGTAAATCGACTGCTGGGGATCGCCGACCATACAAAAATGGCCAGGCATCGGAGGGTTATGGAAAAAATCCATATTTACAACCGAGTGAGGTTGTGCCATTTTTAGCAGTAATTCAAATTGTAAATTATCCGTATCCTGAGCCTCGTCAAGAATGACAAAAAAATCACATAATAAATTTTTAGCGGCTCCATGGTTTAGTAATTTAATAGAAAAATTTATCAGGTCGTGAAATGTAAATCGTTGCTTGTGCAAGCGAAATTGCTCGAATCGTTGTGCTAAATCATTAAAATAGAACGCACAAATCTGGGAACATTCATCTTCCGCTGGACGCAACAAAGACTCGTAGAGTGTGACAAATTCCTTGGAACTTGTGTTAATTTTCGGGAAAAGAATTTTTTGATTTTGCAACCAATAGCAAAGATTTTGCTGGAATTTAGCAATATTGGCATTGTTTTTGGCCGAAAATTCAAGCAGTGGTTCAAGGTGAAGTGGTAAAGAAACTTGGGGGTCGACTTTGAAGTTTGTAATTTTTTGATGGCAGTGATCCATGACCAGCGAATATAAGGCTTCTCGGGAGACAAATTTCCCGATAATGGGCGGAATAAAACTTTCACCTTCAATGCTTTGCAAAAAATCATTCCACAATGAACGTTCATTTTTTTCAATTTCAAAATCCGAAACAATGTCAATAAAATACCCGTATTTTCGCAACAGTTGATCGGCAAAAGCATGGATTGTTCCAAAGAAAATTTCATTGTAATAATTCAATTTTCCATTAATTTTTTGTGTTTCCCATAATGTTCTTTGACGTAATTCTTCGGCGGCTTTATTCGTATAGGTCGCGATGATCAGTTTTTCCGGAGGGATTGATTGATGGGCGACGATATCGGCGATGCGCCGGGTTATAGCCGTCGTTTTGCCGGTGCCCGCCGGAGCAATAACCGAAAAATTGCAGTTGTGTTCCCCTATAAAGCGCCTACGAATGTCCTGATCTTTAGGCTCCATGTTCGTGAACTATGCATTTTGAGGAAGCTCGACAATAACGAATACGTGGAAACCAATTTTGTGTCCGTAAAAAAAAAATATTTCAAACGCAAACAATCGATTTTCTTTGGGTATTCTTCCTGATTTATGGAAAATGATATCCAAGAAAAATTTTTAGATCGAGTTGTCCGTTCTCGATACTGAAGACGTTCGCTGTGCCGATAATTATCGTTTCCGATAGGAAGTAACGTCCAAAGCGGAGGGAGAAATTTTCAGATTGAGTTGCCAATTTTCAACGCCAATGGCATTTGCCTCATTGATAATATCAATAATTTTTGCATTCCACTTGTTGCGTTCTGGCGTAGAAAAAGGAATTGCATCATACATGAAACATAGCGCGACAATGGCGCGGTTTCCGGTCTGTGCAAGGCGGGCAAGCGTTTGAAAATGGCGTAGACCGCGGTCAAAAAATGTGCTCGACGGAGGTCGTGAAAAGTGATCACCCGGTAAAAGAAGCAGGTCATGGATCGGTGTTTTAAGTTCTAAAAATGTACATTTTTCTCCATTTTTGACGACGAGATCAATGCGCGAATCGTCAATTTTAACCTCGTGGTGCACGGAACACCCATCCATATCGATCATAGCCGGAAAAGCATTTTTTTGTAAAAGATGTTCAATCCAACCGTTGATCCGATTTTGGTTAATTCCAATCCAATCGACACCGCGATTAATGGAAATTGCTTCAACGGTTCCCTGGGTCGTACGCTTTCCGTCGTTAGCCGCCGGTGTAAAAAGGCAAGGAATTCCGCGAAAGTCATCAACGAGGCCAATTTTACCCGTTACGGGACAATGCCATCGTTGCATTTTCCCATCTGCTATTCCCTCGAAAATAAAACGATTGGGGCGGTTAGTGAGTTCCCCAATGTGTAAATTCAATGGAATGCCCATGAAGCCCTCTTAGTGGTTTTTGTCCACGGGGCAAGTTATTTAATAATAAAAAAAATAGCAAAAGAAATGTTTGCTTTTATCCTGATTAATAAATTTTGATCCTCCAAATTTATAACCTATAATTCGAATTCTTATCGTTGTACTCGTTGTTTTTTTAATAAAAAAAATTTGACAAATCCATGGATAATTCCAAGGCTGGATGGCAGAGGGAGGAGTGAGCGGTGCATCCAAATTCAGAATGCTCGTTTTCTAAGATTTTTTAGAAATTCGTCAAAGTTTTATTTGGATTGTTAATGGAAGGCTCTTCAACCTTCGATGATATGATCGATAACGCTCAATAGGTATAGTGCTGCAGTTTCAGCACGGAGGATATGTTTTCCCAGGTGAATAAAGTGAAAATTATTTTGGCCAAGATGGCGATATTCTTCTTCGGAAAAATCACCTTCAGGACCAATCAAAATCGCAATGGGATTGTTTTTAATCTCCGATTGATACTGGGAAATATTTTTTGAATTTTTGTGAAGCGCGGCAACAAATGTTGGTATGGAGAGTTGCAAATCCTTTAGTTTTCGAGGTATTTCGATGATAGGGAGGTACGGGTTTCCCGATTGCTTACAGGCTTCGCGGGCGATACGGTTCCAATGCATTTGTTTGTCTGCGGCATTTTGAATTTTGACCTCTGAGTTTTGCGTGCATATGGGAATAATTTTTGCGATACCGATCGCCGTTGCTTCACGGATGAGAAAATCCATGGCTTTGCTTTTCAAAAGAGCAGGGCATAGCGTAATGTTCGAGGACGTTGCATGGGTTAAATCATCAATGATAATTTCTTGGCTCTTGGAGTCGATGACATGGGCATGCGCATAGCTCCCTTGGCCGTTTAAAATGATTACACTTTCTCCGGACTTTGCTCGCAAAACCTGAAATAAATGATGAGCTTCGTCATCTGCGAGGCAAATTTGAGCGCCTTTTTCCAATTTTCCAGAGTAAAAAGCTCGCAACACAAAATTATTCCACAATAAATTTTACATCTTTGCTGGAAACCCAGCCATTTTTACCTTTACCCAGGGAGACATAGACAAATTGATTACATCTTTCGCGGACAGAAAGTGGTGTTCCCTTTGCAATTTTTTCGGCAATACCGGATTGGCTAGAGGGAGCGATGTGGACCAGCGTATTATTTTTTATTGCAATGCATTTGTTATTAATTGTACTTGCCCACCAGAGCAATCCTATACAAATCACCCATAGTAATTCACAAATATAAATAAAAGCTCGGCGATTGTTACCTTTGGTAGGCCTCCGAATCCACATAAAACTGCTAAGTAAAAAGAAAATGAGTTCCAAAATAGTGAGCATATTCGTGTAGAATCGTGTTTGTAGGATTGGAATAAAATTTTTCTGTCGCGGTGTTAGGTCTAAATTTTGAAATGCAGGCGCCAAAGCTTTGTGATGGGGACTGATTTGCCGTGCTTTTTCAAAGGCAATCCATGCCTCCATCCTATCATTATTTTTTAGGTAGGCGCATCCGAGATTAAAGTATTGGGCAAAGGAGTGATCCGAAATTTTTTCTAAAGTAGCAATGGTTTCTGCGCTTTTATTAGCAACGAATGCCTCATTTGCCGCAAAAAATTGTCGCGATGAGGCTGTATCCGTTTCGGAAACTGCGTTGGCAGAAACTTGTTGCGTTCCCATCTCATTTTTTTCAACAATCGATTCTTCGGGTGTTGATGCTGCTCCTGGTTTTATAAGCAAAAGTATTAAACAAAAGAAATGTATTTTTTTCATGGTAACTCCCTATTTTTTATTTTTCACGTTTTCCATAAATTGTGATATTTTTTCGACCTGCTGCAAAATGTGCAATTTTTCTACTTTCTTTTTGCCAAAATTTGCCGCGTCTGCCTCGTTAAAAAATTCTTCCAGCCATGAAATTTGAGAATATCCCTGTTCTTTTAACCGTTTAAATGCTGCCATTCGGTGTTCGTGGTCATCGCTTGTGATGCCCAATTTTTCTTTCAAAATTCCTAGAGATAACCTATAAAATTCCGCAAAATTACTGCTTTCAACGGTTTTCAATAGGCGCTGTTTTTCTCGTCTAATGTTCCACTTTTTATCTTTCCTTCGAACGATATCCGATGGTTTGAGTGTTTTCAAAAATAATACTGTGGCCAAAAACAGTAAAGTACCGTGGATCCACCAGAAGTATGTATTGTAGTAAAGTGGTTTTAAGCTTTTATAATGTTTAGTATCCTTGGAGAGGAGATGCAGCGAGTGGTCCAAATTCACCGTATGATCAGCTTCGGCAGCATCGGTCACAGCGGAAGTATTTCTGGAATACGCATCCGAGGAACGGGAAACGAGAACGGATTTCTTGGCCATATCGGCGGTCGCCGTTTCATAGGTTCCCGTTTCCGGAGAGAAATATACGAGGCTAATTTCGGGGAGAGCAATTTGGCCCGTTTTTTGAGGAATGATTACGTATTCAATCGTTTTTGTTCCTCGAAATTCGCCTTCATCCTGGGCTTTGAAAGTACACTTTGGTGCGAAACATTGCCAATCTTCATTGGCTGCGAATAGAAGTCGCTGGATACGGGAAAAATTTCCCTGACCTACGATGTCCACAGCCAATGTAATCGGCTCACCGACAAGCACCTGATCTGAGGAGAGGTGAGGATTTGTTAGGGAGAATTGCCCGATACCGCCCGTAAAATTTTCCGGTGCTTGGGGGAGGGGTAGAATTTCAACCGCAATGGGATCTGAGGTGAAATTGCGTTGTACCTGTTCTGCGAATGAAAAAAATCCCATTTTTCGTAGTACCTGTAAAACACAGGAAACATTGAATACCAAAGAAGTTTGGCCGCTTTTTACGGGGGTGATGAATGTCCGCCAGGTGTAAATCTCGCGATTGCCGTGGACTTTGGATTCCGGTTGTTTGGAGAGTTCCGATTGTAAAAAATCACCACCGATCAATTCTGCCCGAATGTTGCTAGCGAGTTGCGTCGTTTCATTGGGGCTGACCGAGATCGTTACGGGAATGACCTGGCCGACGTAGGCCTTTTGGCTTGCGATATCTACGCTGACCTGGACAGGCTGACTTTGCGATTGCGGCCTATTATTGTTGTGTGTGTTTGGATCTTGGGAAACGGTCAACACGGAAGGTGGAATGGTATAGCGTTCACCGGCAATTACAATCTCGTATGCAGAAACCTCGATTATCCCTGCCCGTTCTGGAATGAATGTAAAAATATAAGAAGTTTTCTGGGTGAGCGTACCATTGATATTCGAAGAGGATTGATAAACCTGTTCGCTAAGTTTGTGAAGACCATCGATTTTAGGTAAACTGAAGTTTAAAGGAGCGAGGTTTATAAATTCAACGAAATAGCGCACCTCTTTGCCAATACCAATCTGATCAGGCTCAAAGTGAGCAGCAATACTAACATTTGTAGCGTTGCCCCCACTTCCGCCGGGACTCATTGTGGATTCGTCTTCGCTTTCCTCGGGGAAAAAACTATTACCCAAAGCGCTGTCGAATAGATCAAATACATCGTCCACTGAACGATAGGAGGATCTGGCGGTGGTATGTTTTGCGCCTGCGAACAAAAGTATGAATAGTGTTATTAAAAATCGCGTTTTCATATTACCAAAACTTTTCAGGGTTTCCTGGATGTATATTAGCAGGTAACCGTTTAGAAGGCAATTTTTTTTCATTATTTTCCAATGAATTTAGTAACTGTAAAGCTTCTGCACGGGTCATTTGGCCATCGGGAGTTTGTTCTTGGGGTTGAGGTGTATGATTTTCTTGCATATTTGGAAAAGATTGTTCTTCGGATGTTTCATCATCCTTTTTATCCGAATTTTCCTGTTGTTTATCGGACGGGTTTGATTGATTTCTATCGGGATTTTTCTTTTGATCTTGTTCTGGATTTTTCGGGGATTGTTCCGGAGTGTTTTTCTGATCCTGTGACGAATTTTTATTGCTATCCTGCGGGGGATTTTCTTGATTTTGCTGCGAATCCTTATTTTTCGGGTCTTTATCCTGTTGATCCGATTTTTTATCCGAATCATTTTTTGAATCTTGTTGATTTTGATTTTGTTCCTTATTTTCATCCTTGTTCTGATCGGAATTTTGCTGATCTTGGTTTTGCTGATCCTTCAACTTCCGAATTTCTTCTTCGACGTACTGCAAATTTTGCTTAGCATCCCCAAACTGTGAGTCTAAATCAACGGCCGATTGAAAATTTTTCTTGCTATCTTCCCATTGTTGGAGCTTATCCTGAGGGTTAGCTAGCCCCATACCCTTTTGAAAAAGTGTATTACCGAGATTGTAAAATATGTTTTTTTGCAATCCAACCGGTGCGCCTGGGAGTGCTTGCTTGAAGGATTCTTCTGCTCCTTCGTAGTCCATCATAGCCAGTGACGTCGTGCCTTTATTGAAGAGGGTGGCGTTGTCATTGGGATTTTTTTTGAGATTTTCATTGTAAAACTCCAATGCCTCTTTGAATTTCCCCTCCTTGTATAAAGTTTCTCCACGGCTATCCTTCGCGGAAAGTTGCGAAAAGCTTAGACATAGTAATATCGTCAAAGCGGATAATTGATAGTAAATCGAAACACTGTACCTCATTCGCTTGCGTGCCGTATGGATTAGCATTTCCAAAATCAGAAGCAAAAATCCAAGCAGCAAAAATATCTGGTAGCGCTCCTGGGGGACTTTTTCGATATAGCTATTGCCTGCCGATTTTTCTTTAAGTAGTGGGAATTTTTCGAGGATATCTCTTTTTAGCTGTTCCAATGCTCGGGGCGACAGACGATAATATCGACTATCGGTAATTTCTGCAATTTTTTGCAGTGTTTCTTCGTCAAGTACCGTTCTCACAACCTGGCCTTTGCGATCTCGTAGTTCTTCGGAAAAGCCCGTTTTTGCCGAAACAATGGGAATCGTACTACCTTCCGGTGAACCAATGCCAACCGTATAAACGAAAATTTCATCACCTTTAGCCCGTTTGGCTCCGTCAATTGCACTTTCCGCAAGTTCTTCGCCGTCGGAAAAAAGAAGCAATAGTCTTTGGTTATGCGTTTGGCTGTATACTTTTTCTGCTAATTCGAGTGCCGAATTGATTGCTGTGCCCGGTACGGGAATTAAATCGGTATCCAACGCATTTAAGCTTTGGGTGAATGCATTGTAATCCAAGGTTAGCGGGCATTGCAAAAACGAGGTACCGGCAAAGGCGATTAGGCCTACCCGATGTCCGGAAAACTTTTGCAATAGGTCCAAAATCGCCAATTTTGTGCGCTCCAGACGATTGGGTTTGATGTCATTTGCCAGCATACTTTTAGAAACATCAACCGCGACCAATAAATCAACACCCTTCGTATAGCGTTCCTCTTCCTTGTATCCCCAGCGCGGTGCCGCAAGGGAAAATCCAATAAATAAAATCGCTGCTAAAAATAGCAAGTGTTTGAATTTTTCCCGGGCAGGGCTGTAATTTTGTAAAACGACGGGAAAGAGGCGCTCCGCCGTAAATTTCCGCAAAAGACGGTACTTTCTTCGTTGTCCCCATATCAAAAAAAGTGATACAAAAAGGCCCCAGATGGGTAATAAAAGTAAAAAAATGTAGTTACCGATGCTCATGGTATGCGTTGAAATTTTGTGTTACACAATAGACATTCTAACAGTAAGAGCAGTAAAGCCAAGCCTATAAACCAGAGAAAAAAATCTTCGGCAATGGCGTATTGCTTAATTTTTACATCCGATTTTTCTAATTGATCGATGGTGCGATAAATTTCCGCTAGTTGTTTTTTATTTTCTGCACGAAAAAATTGACCATGCGTTGTTTCTGCGATTTTTTCAAGCAGTGGTTCATCAATACTTGCCGTTGCTTGGAGAATCATTGGTTGGCCGAAGGGATCCGTTACGACATTGCCGTGTTCGTCGGGATAAGCAAAATTGACGACGCCCTGTTTCCCAATACCAATGGTATAAATCCGAATGTTGAGTACCGCAGCCGTTTCCGTTGCGATGAGAGGGGCAATGTTTCCTGCCGTGTTACTGCCGTCGGTTAAAAGAACGATAATTTTTGTCTTTGCTTCGGAATTTTTTAGGCGATTTGCGCACATCGCAATCGTATTACCAATGGCTGTGCCATCTTCCACCAAATTAATGTGTAGGCGCTCTAGATTTTCAACGAGCCACTCGTGGTTGAGTGTGACCGGACTTACCAGGTAGGGGGCACCGGCAAAGGCACACATGCCCATGCGGTCATTGGGCCGACTTTGAATAAATTCCTTTGTGAGTTGCTTGGCAATATCGAGGCGCGTTGTCAGCTTTTGTTCTTTCTGCTCCTGGAAATCAAGGCCCATCATCGACGAAGAAATATCGATTGCGAGCATAATGTCGATGCCATTGGAGTTAGTTTCCGAGGAACGCAGAATGCGCTGAGGTCTAGCAAGCGCAATAATCATACTTACCAGGGCGAAAAAACGCAACATTTTGAGTAATTTATCGCGTTTTAGATGTTGTCCCGTTGCTTTTTTAAAAAATTCTAGATGGGAAAATTTGACAGTTGCCGTACGGTGGCATTTTTTTTGTAAATATAATGCCAATGGCAGGAGAAATAGGAACCAAAGGTACTGTGGACTGTAAAATTCGAAGGAAATCATGATGCAGAAGGCGTAGAGGTCGTCGATTTAGATTGTCGTTGGGCCCGGCGAACGTCGCGGGCAAAATAACATGTTTTCAAAAAAAGATCCCTTTGGAGATCGAACGATAAATCTTCTCCTGCAAATTTAGCTATGTCTGAATACTGCAAAATATCGCTCAACATACTTACTTTTTCCCAGGAAAATTTCGTCGATTTTCCAAAAATTTTCAAAAATTCCTCCGTAGTTCGGCAGGTCATCGGCAATTTATATTCACGTTGCAAATAGGATTTTAACGCATCACAGAGCGCTGAACAAAAATATTTGGCATTGCGTTCTCCCATATTCAATCTAGCTTTGCGTAGGTCTTTTAAAAATTGCTGAAAGGAAGTAAGGGTAATTTCTGCCACTGGACGCTTTTTGAGAAACTTTTTAATACTCCAAAAGGCGAATAACATTAGTAGCAATAGACCGAGGAAAATCCATAGAAGATGCCAATAATTTCCCGTTGGAACGGGAGGGAGCGGCGGTAGAAGTAATGGTGGAGCATTCTCCGTAGATATTGGATCCAATGGCACAGTAGCGTATGAAAAAAAACAAAATGATGTTAAATATGTGCCAAAAATAACTTTTGCCGATTTAATTTTCATCATTTGTATATATAAAATATTTTTAGGCCAAAGATTGTCAAGTCGCCTTGGAATCGTTATACGCAGTTTGTGCAGGATTTTTCATTCATTTGGGCAATGGAGGATGGATTAAGGGGGAAATGGGGAAAATTCTTCCCCGTAATTCAAATTGATTAGCGGCATCTTTCTGCCTTGAATTTACATAAAAATGTCTATGAATAGCATGAAATATGTCGGTATTGAATAACCATTTATTAGCGGAAGCTAGGGAAAAAATTGCAGCCGTTGAAACATTGGCCGCGTTGGAAAAACTGAAAGCCACCTATCTTGGCCCCAACGGTATGCTTCGCAATGCGATGAAAATGATAAAAGATCTTGTTCCGGATGAGCGTGTAGAACAGGGAAAAATGGCCAACTATCTTAAAGATGAAATCGAAACCCTATTGGCGACGAAATTACAGGAGCTCGAAGCACAAATGTTGCAACAAAAAATGGGTGAACCCATCGATATTTCTCTGGATACGCGGGACCGTTTTTCGGGCAATCTCCATCCCCTAACGAAGATTCGTCAGCGGGTGGAAGAAATTTTTAATAGAATGGGATTTGCTACCGTCGATGGTCCAGAAATTGAAACGGAGTGGTATTGCTTTGACGCTTTAAATACCCCATCGAGTCATCCGGCCCGTGATGTGATGGATACTTTTTTTATGCAGCAGGATGTGCGAGTGGCAACGACTTCGAAACATGATAAGGAACAATACCTATTGCGTTCCCATACGTCGACCGTACAAATTCGGCCCATGCTCAAACAGCGGCCCCCCATTCGGATTATTTCTCCCGGGCGGACCTTTCGCCGTGACACGACCGATGCCACGCATAGTGCCAATTTTCACCAATTTGAGGCTCTCTATATTGACGAAAATGTGACCGTTTGCGATTTGAAGTCGACACTCGATTATTTTTTGAAAACTTTGTTCGGGCCGAAAACGGAGACGCGGTTACGTCCGAGTTTTTTCCCTTTTACGGAACCGAGTTTTGAGGTTGATTTTCGTGCGACAGGCTTCGGTAAGCTAAGCAATCAGTGGATAGAAATTCTAGGTTGTGGCATGGTCGATCCAAATGTATTAGAGGCAGTGGGGATCGATTCCGAACGCCATACCGGGTTTGCTGCTGGCCTAGGTATGGAACGTCTAGCGATGTTGCTCTATGGCATCGATGACGTGCGCCTATTTGATCAAAATGATTTGCGCTTTTTGGAGCAATTTTAAATGGAATGCCTTTTTAAAGGCATCAAGCATTTAGGCAATATTTTGACAGCTCCATCGGTGAATAAAAATTCTAGGAGGCCTGGGTTTTGAAATTAATGGAGTTGTAGTCTTTGAGTGTCGTCCTAATAAGTTGGGGAAGCGTTTCCGTGATGAGATTGATTTGTTTCGCCTTACGCTTAGTAATTTGCGTTGTTTGGATGGAAATATCGGATTTTTTTTTGAGAAAGTTTTTTACACTTGTGATTTTTCGCATCTGAATATTCTTACCTTTAATTTTAGCTCCCGTGGCAATTTTTCGTGATAAAATGGGTGTATGGGGAACAATTGACCAGGGATCGCCCATTATTTTTTTTGTATTTTGGGACTGGCGAATTTTTCTTTTTGGTTGGGCTTCGCTATCGAGTTCTTCTTCCTCGAAATCCCAATGTTCTTCTGGATTTTTTGTCAATTTTTGGAGCCCTTGGTCCTTTTTTTTCTGAGAAATTCCCATACCCGTTATATCTTCTTTTGATTCCAAATTTTCTTTTTTTGCCTGAGTTGATTTTTTCATTTTATTCTCCTTCTAATATTTCCATGAACCGTATTTTTTTTCCGTTTTTTTCGTTTTTAAGTCTTCTTCCAGAAGCATTTCTGCTTCATTACAAATATCATCGATTCTTTTCATCCATGCTTCTACCACGTCGACAAACATACCCAATTCATCCTGGAAATTTTCCGGTTTAATGAGAGGAATAGGGAAGTTTTGCTGTAGGACAAGAGTCTGCGTTTGTTTATCGATCGCGAAAGTCGCACCGTGAGAAATTTTCCAAAAAAAATTCGCTTCCAATAAAATTTCAAGAATCAACTCTTTTCCGGCAAAAGGTACAACACTAACATAGGAATAAACAATTAGCACACCCGTCGTTTCATTAAGTTCCAAATTGAGTACAATTTTATCATCAAATAGAATTAGGCAATGATTATTTTCGTCAAGGAGGAGTGATGACAAATCCAGAACTTTCCCAAGTTCTTTAAGTAAGTTATTTACTTCTTTTTTGTAATCCATATCTACTCAGCTTTACCTTTTACATAGTGAAATAATTTTACAGATCTTTGCAATAAAAAAAGCGCAAATATGAAAATTTGACGCTTTAATGATTCGGAATAAAAATATATTTCTAATTTGTTGAAACTGCAAGCATTGGAGCAAATTGCGCTAATTTGCCGGATTGCAAATTGAGTAAATGGTTAAAAAGCATGAATGTCGATTTTGAATTTAAGTCATTGTCGCGGATATAAAACCATGCTCCTCGGTAAAAGATGCTAACGTATGCATTTTGAGGGCGTTCTTTTCCCTCCGAGCAGTAGATATTAATCCATTCTCCTGTGAGATTTTTATGCCAGTCGAATACTTTTCCGTCATCATCCTTTGTTACGGTAACCAGTCCCGCATCGATATCCCTTTTGGGGACGTATACGGCATGGGAAAGGTAAAACAAAACCTCCATGGCAGAGCGTGTGCGTATGGTTAAATTCGCATCTGCATCAAGGAAATTGGAAGAGAAATAAAATTCTGAGCTATTCGGATCAATGCCTAAAAACGATTTCAATTTTTGACTTTGGGAATCAGAATTTGTAAATTTAAAAACCATGACCTCTCGATTTTTAATGCCCATAATCAAATGATTTTGCTTATGTAAAGTTTCTATTAGCTCGACAGCCTCGGCAAATTGCTCATAGTCGGGCTTCTTTGTGGGAGTTGGGCCGGAAGCCGTACTGGCATTATCAAGATGGTTGATGCGTTCGACACATAGGTTAAAAACTCGCTTCAGGTTCCAGCCTCCCTCTATGAGCCCTAAAATAGTGACGATGGGAATAGGCGATGTCATGCGCTGCGCATATTGATCCCCCCTAAGTGGTACATAGGTGACAGTTGGGTTGTCGAAGACTTCCCCATGGCCAAAGGGCCCAAAATCGATATGGCCTTTATTTTTATCAAATCCAAATTTTGTTCCATTTGGTCCGACTCCGACACGCATCGTCGATTTAGAAGCATTGAGAATATTGGTAATCTCGACAAAATTGAAGCTATCGCGATATCTCCCTCGGACAAGGTTTACTACCAATTGTTCATTGCTTGTTTTGGTGATGGCATCGTTATACCTAAAGTGTACTTTTTTAACACTATCTGGGCCAATTGAAGTACAACCACCCAGCAATAGAATACCAGAACATAAGACAAAATCTCGCAAATTAATCCTATACATCAAAAACTCCTTCCAAATTAAATAAAAAGTAACCTTTTAAGTCAAGATTAAAAATCTAAAATTGATCATTTACGGCTCCGATTTAGGTTTGGGAAGTTGCATATTATATAAAGGGGCTATGATTCTCATTTGTTTAGCAATGGGATCTTGATCATCTTTTATACCTAATTCATGGAGGATGAGCTCTGAAAGATAATCCCTGAAAAGGTTTCTATTAAGTTCTTCAAGTTCCTTTTGCTGCACTAATATTTTGGCTTCATCAAGTAACGCAGGGGCTTCTTTAGCAGTAACGAGTATGAGTTCTTTTTCTTTCTCATTTTTGGTTATTACCTGTGAAATTTGCCGCAATGGAAGGAAACGAATGATTTCGTGAATCGGATCGTGATCATCGGGGCTAATTTCAACCGCTTTGAACTCTGTAATAACTCCATTATTTTCTTCAGCGATCGTAATAAATTGATCATGTATCATAGGATTGGGAATGGTCAGTTGTAGACGAACCGACTCAACTTTATGGAATAAAAATTCCTCCGCTTGGGTTTTCAAATAATCCTGCCTAACCTGTTCTTTTATATCCTCAAGGGGAGGATAAATTGTCGGAATTATTTCTTTATGAAGAAGGACACATACGGTATTCGATTTCGAGAATATGGGATCGGAATAGTAGCGTCCTTGATTCAATTTAGAAACTTGTTCAAGTACTCCCGCTGAAAATTGTTGATGGCCTGAAAATTGTCCTACGGTAATGGGAGCCAATTCTTTAATGGATAAATTTTGCGTATTCAATAGCTTTGAAAACTCCGGTGAATTGAGGGTAATATTTTTCTCATATAGTTGGTAGATAAATTGATCGGCGGCTGCCATGGCCATTTTTTTGGCTTCCTCGTTTTTATATGCTTCCGCAACGGCCTTTTTCCATGGTTCGGAATTTTTTTCTAAATCTTTAATATCGGGACGGTGTTTGGTATAAAAACTTTGAATTTCACTTTCCGTAGGATACTGAATTTTATCTTTAAATAAATCATTGGGAAATTCTATGTATTCCAAAACAATTTGTTCATCAATTTTATATTTTTCGCGATAGTAGCCCAAATGTTGCTCCAGATCATTTTCCGTATAATGGATTTGCGAAATATCAGCATGATTGAAACAGGCTACGGAATAGGAATATTTTGTTTGATCAGTTTGGAGTGATATTTTAGCTTCGGCAGCCGTACTATAGCCAGGGCCCGCTAGCAATTTCTGGACGGTATCAATGCGAAAATCATTGCTAATTGTGTGTTCAAAAACCGCTTTCTGAGCAGGGTCTTTATTCAGAGCTTCGATATGAGCATTATATTTCTCGACAATGAATTCTCCCTCATCATCCATGAAAAAGGAAAGTGTTTCGGCATATTTATCAAGATGGTATTTTTTAGGGGGAGGAATACCTATTGTATTGGCTAAACAGAGTAAAGCTAATCTTACGAAAAACGCATATTCTTTTAGTTGTGGTAGGCTAACAAACATCTTTTTTGCTTGTGCACTCTGCTCAACTTCTTGCATCCTCTGTGCAATTTCTCGCTGAGATGTTAGGTCACAGCCGAAGACTTTTTTCTTTTGGCCATGTGTATTGCGACCAACTCCCGGCGAAGACCCTACCGTGAACACGAAACTAATTGTAACGATGACAAGCAAAATAGAAAACAACCACTTGTGGTGTTTCTGCAATATCCTTTGCAAAATGGAAATCATAACTATTTGCCAAGCACGATAGGAGATTTAAAAAGTTTTCAAGAACTTCTCGCTGATATTCGATGAAAAATCGAAAATTTATAAACATAAAATATTTGGGCCCATTTTTGTATGTAAAATGTAATTTTTATTAGTCGTTTTCATGGGAAAAATCGGCCGTAAAAAAATGAAAATCCATGGCCAAAGGCTATCGTCGATGTCTAAGAAAAAGATATTTACGCTGAAATACAGCGGAAAATTTCATAGGTTTTTTCCTCAAAGGTTGGAGAATTTCCAGACGCATTTGCGTTAGCTGAGGTTTTACCGATGCTCACTTTTAGGGCGTATAATTTCGCCTCTGCTTTAGGGAAAATGCCTTTAAGCTCATGGGACTCTTCGACTTTAAGTTTCCAAATATCTTCCTGATTATTTTTATAATGAAAGGGCAATTCTATCGAGCTTCCGACGGTTTCTTTGCCTTTTTGAATACGATTAATGAGGGCGACAGAAATTACAGCTTCATTGGGATCGTCGGTCGATGTTTGATAAAGTTGTAATCCTATCAGAAACATTTGTGTTACACCTCCAGCAAATAGCGCAAAAATGGAAAGACCTAAAATCACTTCAATGAGCAAATAACCTTTCCTTCTCCCCAACACGATAGTTAGTGTATGTAAGAATATATTATTGGCAAGTCAATTTTATTGATTATATAAAGTTTTACGGGCAATTATCCTGCAGAGAAAGCTGAAAGGAGATTTATGGGTGTACACTTGGGGTAAGATGTCCAGAGAAATGGTAAGGAGCGATCGAATATTTTACTCGTTTTTTCCGAAATTTGGTTGAGTTTGCGTAAGTATTTTCCTGGAAATATTTTTGGGCTAACCGGGATAATTTATCAAAATCTCTTGGATTAAAACAATTAGAAAGTTAGCGATCGTACAATATTTTATAGGCGTTTAATGTTTCAGCAACGGAGGTTTCAAGATGGACTAATTGTTCTTCGGTCATGCGCCATTGCCAGTTATTACCTTTTGTTCCGGGCGTATTGAACCGAGCCTCGGAGCCTAACTCCAGCAAATCTTGGACACAAATAATACTAAGAAAGCAGGGAGAACGATAAATTTCCGTTAAAAATTTCCAGGCAAATTCCCTGTCGTTGATACCGAAATAGCGGCGGATTTGGTCCTTTGTCCTGTCGTCGAGCTTGGCATACCAACCCCGTAGCGTATCATTGTCGTGGGTTCCCAGGTATAATACGGTATTTTGTGTATGGTGATGGGGGAGGTATATATTTTTCGGGTCTCCCGAGAAGGCAAATTGCAGAACTTTCATGCCTGGCAAATTCAGATTTTGTTGTAGTTGTCGGGCACTGCCATCGATATCACCTAAATCTTCGGCAATAAATTCATCGTTTTTAAAAAAATTAAACAGCTTTTCCCCGGGGCCGGCTTCCCATTTTCCGTTAATGGCATTTTCAGCGCCTGCGGGGACAGCCCAGAAGCGGTCGAAGCCGCGAAAATGGTCGAGGCGCAGGATATCGAACAATTCTCTATTGCGTCGAATGCGTTGTTGCCACCAATCGTATTGATTCTTTTCTAAAAATTTCCAATCATAGATTGGATTTCCCCAGAGTTGTCCTTCGGGAGAAAAATAGTCCGGGGGAACGCCGGCAACTTTTTTAGGTTGCAGTTGCTTATCAAGCTGAAAATTTTTCGGTTCGCTCCAGACTTCTGCGCTGTCTAATCCAGGATAAATGGGAACATCGCCAATCATTTTGATATGACATCGGTTGGCATAGTATTTGATTTTTTGCCATTGAATGTGCAAAATATACTGCAAAATTTCATGATATTCGCAGTATTTAACAACGATATCCGGTAATTTTGCGGTATTAATTCCCTTGTAAATTCTATATTCCTGTGGCCATTCGAACCAAGCCTTTCCGTTAAAAAAATGTTTCAACGAAGTGAAAAGCGCGTAGGGTTTCAGCCAATGGGCCTGCGCTTGCTGGAATTCTAAAAACTTTGCATCTTTTCCGAGGGTTCTAATCCATAGGGAATCAAAATTTTCAAGTAAGTTATTAAAATATTTATAAAGTTCGCCGAAGGAGACGCGATTGGATTGTTGGGATAAATCGGAAGGAATATTTTCGATACCCAATATTTCAAGGTTAAGAAAATAAGGATTGATCGCAAAGGCGGAAGTTCCTTGATAGGGGGAATCGCCGTAACCCGTCGGACTCAGAGGACAAATTTGCCAATAGCCCATGCCGGATTTTGTTAAAAAATCGATAAAGCGAAAGGCTATTTCATTAAAACATCCAATGCCCTGTTGGCTCGGTAGACAGGAGATATGCATCATAATACCCATTGACCGTTCCATTGCCCATTTTGTATTTCTCTCGCAAATCACATACTAGATATATTGAAATTAGAATGAATTGCGAATTTTTTTGTGCAATCTTTGGGGGCATATTTAATTTTTATGTAAAAATACTTACCTGTAAATATTAATTGTGTGTGATTGAATAATATGTTAAATAAAACCACATACCCATTGGCAGTTCCCTATTGTATTCTGGTAACTTTCTTTTTAATGCGGCTTTCTGTTCCTTTAAACGCGGTAAAGCATTCCGTGTGGAAGCCACCCTTTGTATTTTTTTATGAAGAAGATCCAGACACGGATGCGGCAATAAATGATTTGTGTGAAGTTTTACAATATGGGAAAGAAACAATAATTTAAATGATTGATAGCAAATTACCCTATCTGGGAGTCGAATTAGCATTTAATAGCAATATTTTCCTTGAATCTCTACAGTTATTTTCGACTGCTGCTATTTAACATTGCATTATATGTAAGGCACAAATATAATCCTACGGAGCACAAAGCCGTACCGATGTTTCACTCTTGCATCGGGCATTTGGAGCTCCTGGAGCAAAAAAATCTAAAAAAATGGAAAAATGATCTAAAAGTATGATTTGAAAATTTCAGAGGTGAACAGAATTTCCCGTTCCAGGATAATTTCGTATTTTTTAAAAACTTCTTGGCGGGTCAAGTTGATAAGCCGTTTGACGTCATCGGCCGTTGCATGGCCGGTTGCGTTAACGATAAAATTAGCATGTTTTGGAGAAATTTGGGCTCCGCCGATTTGGATGCCTTTCAGGCCTGCCTGATCGATTAGTGCTCCCGCGGAGCAAGTTTGTGGATTTTTAAAAATGCTGCCGATATTGGGTTCTTGGGGTTGATTTTCTTGACGCCATAGTGTTTTTTGATGAATTTTTTCTAAAAGAATTTCCGATGCTTCCTTTTCCGCAAACTGAAATTTTGCTCCCAGGATGATACCGTTACGAAAACCTTTCCGATAGGTAAAAGAAATTTGAGGTTTGTGAATTATCTGGCAATTTCCTGCGAGATCTATCACCTCGATGGATATGAGTTTATCTGAAATCGTTTGCTGATGCGTCCCTGCATTCATGTATAGTGCACCACCAATTGTTCCCGGAATTCCGGCCAATTCTTCGCACCCCTGGAGTCCAAGATTGGCAATTCGTTTACAGAAAAGCGGTAAAGAAAAATTTGCTGAAATTTCAATCCAATCTTCCTTTTGTGTGAAAATTTGAGGCATTTTTTTTAGCGAAATTAGAACGTTGCATAGGTCATCAACCAAAAGATTTGACCCGTGGCCGATAATTATAAAAGGAATTTTCGTTTCTATAAGTTTTTTGAAAATGGTAACAAGGCTTTCAGTGCTTTCCGGTTCGATCAGGAACGGGATGGATCCGTCAATGCGGAATGTATTGTATTTTTTAATGGAAATATTTTCGGAAAATGCAATGCTTTGCGCCATTAAAAAAGTCTTTAGCAATTGAATTTGTTGCTTAAAAATCCACCTTTGTGCTTGGTAAAAAATGTCGCCGGCTCCAATGAATATAATTTTATTGGGAAATTTATTTGAAACTCGCAATTTATTACCATTTTCTTCGATGGTGAAGTCGTTTAAAGATGTAATAAAATTGGGCCGATTATTTTCAGGAAAATAATTCAAAATTGTTTCCGTTGTGCCCCCGGTTAGAAATTTTTCGCCGGCTGGATATACGGGGAAAATGGTGCAATTCTTTTCAGTGAAAACTTTTGCAAAATCTTGGGCATATTGTTGCGTGCGCGTGTAACGGTGCGGCTGAAAAACGAAGGCAATTTCTTTCTCTTTTTCTTCAAAATGAATAATACACTGGTTGACTTCCGTCGGATGGTGAGCATAGTCCGCCAAAATTTCCACAGGTTGCTCAAAATAAAGTGTGCCCAAGGATTGATTGCGGCGGAATAGGGAAGAAAATTCAGAAGGTATATGAATTTCAGGAACATCGTTTTTCAATAGCCCAAGAACGCATTGCAATGTGGATAAATTTTTATCAAAGGCTAATGCCCATTGGGTAGTTTTTACTTTTATAATTTTTGCCGTGGTATTGGAGTTTTTTATAATATTTTCCAATCGGGTATCCCAATCGGGAGCAATAATGGTATGGCGTGTATTTTTAAAAAGTTTCTCAAATGCTAAATCTAACTTTTCAACGCTACCGTATTGGACCAGATGGTCGTCTTCCAAATTTAATACCACCGTCATATGTGGTGAAAAATGTTCAATCGTGTGGTCGCTTTCATCTACTTCGCAAATAAGAAATTTGTTTTCCAATGCATACTTTGCCGGTAATTTTTCTTCGCTCTGAAAAAATCCACCTAAAATATAATCACAATGCGGAAAACAATCGATGAGCATGCCCGTCACTGTCGTCTTGCCATGGGAACCAGCTACGGCAATCATCTTCTTTTTTTTGCAAAATTGTGCCAAAAACTCGCCGCGAAGGCTCGTTTCAATGCCTCGTTTTTTCGCTTCCATTAGCCATGGATGATCGTTTTGGATCGCGCTAGAGTAAATAATACAGTCGATATTTTCTGGGAAAGATTCACAAATAATAATGTTTTGTCGCTCAAAAAAATGCTCTAAAAAAGTTGGTAGAGCGTCGTCATAACCGTAAATATTGTAATTTTGCTGACGTAAATAAAGCGAAAGAGGTGCCATTCCCATACCTCCTACGCCGATCAGTAAAAATTGTTTTTCCATTTTTGTCGATTCCTTTATCCTTCATAGGAAAAGAATTTTTGGAATAAAAAGCGAGTATAATCGGCGGCCACTAACCTAAGGGCTGCGCGCCCTTAGAATCCCTGCCAGGGCAAGGGGAATCCTTCCCCTTGCAACCCCTTGCCAGGGGATCCATCCCCTGGACCT
>JAIRZB010000077.1 GCA_031267435.1 Puniceicoccales bacterium
ATAATTGTCAATATTTATCGATCAACCGGCAAGCTCTATTGTCAATATTTTATCGATCAGCCGATCAACCGGCGAGCCCTAAGCTTCACGAAAACACTTTTTTATCGATCAGTCGGCAAACTCTGGGCTTCACGAAAAATACTTAACCGGCGAGCTCTAAGTTTTACGAAAACACTTGACGCATGCCCAAACGCTTCCAATGCTGAGGAGTAGAGGGTGGGAGCAAGCGATACGCGAAAACCAAAAAACGAGGGACCGCCCTTAAGGATTTCCGAATAATTGTCAACATTTATCGATCAACCGGCGAGCTCTATTGTTAATATTTATCGATCAGCCGATCAACCGGCGAGCCCTAAGCTCCACAGAAAACACTTTTTTATCGATCAGCCGATCAGTCGGCAAACTCTGGGCTTCAACGAAAAATACTTAACCGGCAAGCTCTAAGTTTCACGAAAAACACTTGACGAATACCCAAACGCTTCCAATGCTGAGGAGTAGAGGGTGGGAGCAAGCGGCATGCGAAAACCAAAAAAGAAAATTCGTTCTCTAGGGATTTTCAAAGAGTTGTCAATGTTTATCGATCAACCAACAAGCTCTGAATGCGGCACGACACCCCCTTCGCCATTATATTTCAGGCGAAATAGCTACTATAACTTCCGAAGTTGGCCATAGAAAATTATCTGCCCCATGGTACCCTATGGTACTTTCATTCGCCGTCGTCGCCGATTGCTTCGGTGGGGCAGCTCTCCATGACTTCTAAACAAAGCGCGATTTCCTCCGGAGTTACGGGTTGTTTTTTTACAAAAGAACCACCTTCCGGTACCGCTCCAAAGAGGTCCGGCGCTAAACTGCGGCACATGTCACAGTCGATACACTGATTGTCGACATAAAACTTCCCCGGAACATTTTCTGTAATTCGATCTTCAGGACTTGCCATGACTTAATGGAATTAAAAAATATGGCCTTTGTCTATCCTGAAAATTAATTTTTTCTTGAAAATCAATTTTTATTTCCATGACTAGAATAGAAGCAGTTAATTTTTCCTACGCGGACTTTATTCAATCGATCGAAATCGAGCGCCAACTTTCGAAGCATACACTGGAAAGCTATGTGACATCCATCGAAAGCTTTATCGCCTTTCTGTTGAAACACACACGGATTCGGTGCTGGAACGCCATTGATGCGCTTACCGTCCGCCAATATCTCGTTGAATTGCTGCGGGAACATAAAAAATCTACCGTCTGTAACCGTCTATCCGGATTAAAATCGCTCTTTGTTTTCTTAAAAAAACATCAAATTATTGAAAGGAATCCGGCCGAAACACTGTCGGTACCCAAAAAAGAAAGAACATTACCAAAAATTTTATCGCCCAATGATATGGCATTATTGCTAAGTCAGCCAAAAAAACTATTTTTAGAAGAAAAGATATCGCAATTTTTATACCTTCGTGATGCGCTTATCCTCGAATTATTGTATAACAGCGGTATGCGGCTGAGCGAATTACTTTCGCTGCGCTACAGCGATGTCGATTTTGAGCAATGTTCCGTAAAAATTATGGGAAAAGGCAATAGGGAACGCATTTGCCCCATTGGCATTTATTCCGTTCAGGCGCTGGAACGATTCATTGCGGGTACGGGTGGAAATTTTTTTCCAGATGTATTAATAATCATCGGTGAACAGGGTAAAAATCTTACGCCGCGCCAGGTTCAAAATCGTTTAAAATTTTATCTTCAGCAAAGCAATTTGCCAATGGATATTAGTCCACACAAATTGCGCCATAGCTATGCCACTCATATGCTTAATAACGGTGCCGACCTGCGCCTGGTGCAAGAATTACTGGGGCATGCTCATTTGAGTACGACCCAAATTTATACCCATATTAATTCCTCCGCCCTTCAGCGGGCTTACAAAAGGGCGCATCCCCGCGCGTAAATATCACCATTGGGAGCGCTGTATTTATTGTAAATAACAAAACTTTTGTATTTTCCTTTAAAAATAATTGTAAATTTTAAAATTTTCAATAGATTGAGTTTTGGTATGGATAATCGATCAATGGTAAACGCGCTTTTTCAATCAATCGCGACCGATTTAGGTTTTCAGGTCGTGTTGGGCGAGAATAACTTGTGTAATGTTAAGCGGAAATCGACCGGTGAGGAGACAATCATTGAGCTGTCTCGTAATGAGGAAATGCTATACATTTATGCTGTTATCAGTGATGTGCCTTTTAATAATCGGGAAAATTTTTTTGAATTCGTTTTAAAACTTAATCTCCACGGTAGCTCGACGGGCTATGGTATCCTTGGTATTGATGCTCAAACGAATAAGTTTGTCCTTTCCCGATTACTGCACATTAAAAATCTCGATGAGCAACTGTTACTCAATGCGGTTAGCTCATTTTTTTCGACGATTTCGCAATTACGGGAAAAGCTATCGCAGTTCCTGCAAGTTCTGGTTTCCGATCAGGATACCGCCTTCGAAGGTCCACTCGTTTCCACTAACCTTAATTTTGTAATATAATTATGGGCACGCCAATTGAAGGAATCGGCGGTCCATCGGATAGCGATCGTATCGATATGATCCGAAGTTACATGGGGCTCGACAATGTCGCCGAACAGACTTCGAGCGAATTTAGCGCTTCCAATCGCTCCGATCTTACTTCCGTTTCCGATAGTAGTACTATTTTAGAAGAAGTTATGCCGGATTGCATTCCTTCCTCCGAAGATGTAGCAATAGGTGGTGGGCTTCCTTCCGAAATGCAAACCGTAGCGGCCACCGAGGATAATGGTAACGCAGGGCCCGTTCAGGATTCCGATGGAGATGGTGTTCTTGATCATCTCGATGTAAACCCGAGTGGGGATGGTATCTCTCCGGGTACACAAGCGTTGCTTGATGCGATGTTCACAGCCGATGCCGATGGTGACGGTATTCTCGATTTCATCGATCGAACGGGTAGCGAAACACAAACGGAACAATTGCATGACGAAGGTTTCGAACCTAAAGATACAAATGTGCGGGCTTTTATTTCTTTGATGTCGATGCTGAGCCATTTGGATCTCACTCGGATGGATGACAAGTTTACGGAAAATGGCGACAATTCATTGGCATCCATGGCGATCGCCGGTATGGCGCAGGTAGCGATAATGCACAGCGCACGGCTCCAAGAACCTTTATCCAATGTAACCGTTAGTAAGCAGGATATCAAAAAGTCAATCGAAGATTTTAACAATCAAACTAAGGAAGAGAAACTCAAAACTTTGATCAATCTCGCCAAAATAATCGATAAAATACCGATGGAGGCCGGTCAAGATCTTCCGCTGACACTTCCGCAAAATGTGCGAAAAGCAATTGAAAAAATACGCCCTTCACTACCTTCAGCAACATAGTTTTGCAATATTTTTGCGAAATATTACCTGTGCCGTTGAATTGCGTTGACGAATTTCAGTTTTTTAGAATATTGGAAAATATGTTGGTCAACCAGGTCACGGTTTCTGTTATTGCCCTTTTGTCTTTGAAATTGTTAGCGGAACGTTTTTTGAATTTTACTAATATTCATCATGTTTTGCTTCGCCGCAATGAAATTCCCTACGGCTTTGAAACGTTTGTTGATCTTCCGACTTACCAGAAAAGTATCGATTATACACTTGCTAAAACAAATTTTTCTTCTCTATGCGCAGTTTGGAGTTTTGTTTTCGACAGTTTTGTTATATTCAGCGGCTTGATGCCCTGTCTTGTTAGTGCAAGCGCTAAATTTTTTGGCACCCAAACCATCGGCCAGGCGGTTTCATTTTTCCTAATTAATTTTCTATTTTCACTTTTTGGAATTCCATTTAGCTGGTGGCGTCAATTCCGTTTGGAAGATTTTTTCGGGTTTAATCGTTCCACGCAAACCATTTTTTGGACCGATAAGGCTAAAGAATATTTGCTCTGCTTCATTTTTGGCTTTCCTATTTTTTACGTCATTGCATGGTTTTTTCAAAGTTTTCCTCGATCATGGTGGGTCGAGGCTTGGGCTATTCTTCTCATTTTTCAAGTCACTATGATCGTTATTTATCCAGTGTTTATTTTGCCACTATTCAATAAATTGACACCGCTTCCCGACGGCGAACTTAAGGCACGCCTTCTTCAGCTTACCCAATTGACCCAATTTCCTATTAGTGAAATTTTCACCATGGATGGCAGTAAACGCTCGGCCCATTCCAATGCATTTTTCATAGGTCTGGGAAAATTTCGTCACATTGTGCTCTACGATACGCTCATTGCACAGATGAATACGGAGGAAGTTGCCGCCGTACTTGCCCATGAAATCGGCCATTATAAGCACCAACACATCCGTACAAATCTTATCGTCGAAGGTGTTGGGAGTTTCATCGGGTTCGGTATCTTATATTACCTGTCCTCCAGTTCTTGGTTTTTGGAGAGTTTCGGATTTCAGACGGAATATCCCTTGGTACCGCTAATTCTTATATTTTCAATTGTGATTTCTGGTGTCACATTTTGGATCGATCCTTTTTTTAATTGTCTTTCGCGTAGGCACGAGTATCAAGCGGACCGCTTTGCTGCGGATGCGCTGGGGCAAACGGAACCACTTATCTCTAGTTTACGCAAATTGCACAAAGAAAATCTTTCCAATCTCGCACCTCATCCGGTTTTCAGTGCTTTCCATTACTCTCACCCTACCTTATTCGAAAGAGAAACCGCCATTCGAAATTCTACGCCGAGCCATGGTCGTTCCGAAGCGTAGGTGGTGGTAAAATTTTTCTTATGGGTGACAATCTGACAAAGAGCATCAAACAATATGCGACTACCATACCCGCGATAGATGCGATCATCGAAATGAAACGAATGCGCGGTAAAAGAGCGGTGATTCGGCGATGTTTGAGCTATGGAGAATTCGATTTACGTATCGACCAATATGTTGCGAAATTTTCACAAAAAGGCATCCCCAAAGGGGCCCGCGTTTTGATGTTACTTTCGCCGAGCGTTGAAATGGTATGTACTTTTTTTGCCCTCATCCGGATGGGTGCCATTCCCATTCTCATTGATTCGGGTATGGGTTTTAGAACATTCATTCGTCTAGCCAATTTTTCGAAACCGGATTTTATTGTTTGTTCCCGCTGGGTTAAATGGTTAATTTCTAGTAATATTTTTAATATTCAGGGGAAAATTATCGTTGTTCAGCGTCCCTTTGCAAAGAACCAAATGGTTAGTAACATCCTGCAAAATACTGATCCGGAAGATACGGTGGCCATTTTTTTTACTTCTGGATCGACGGGAGTGGCCAAGGGGGTTGTTTATAAACACCGTAATTTTGCGGCTCAGTTAAATAAATTACGTTTAACTTACAAATTATTGCCCTATGCCCGTGATGTGACGTTACTGCCAGTTTTTATGTTTTTCAATCCGATGCTTGGCCGAACGCTCATTATTCCGGACATGAATTTTTCGCATCCAGCAAAATTACATTTACCCAGTGTCATTGAAACAATTGTTAATAATTGTGCAACGAGCAGTTTTGCATCTCCGGTTCTTTGGGACAAAATTTCCGAATATTGTTTCGAGCACGAAATTAAAATTCGCAGTTTGGAGCAAATTTTTCTTGCCGGTGTATCGGCAACAACCCATGTTTTAGAAAAAATTCGGAGTGTTGCTCCCAACGCCAAGATCTTCACACCCTATGGAGCGACGGAATGTTTGCCCGTTTGTTCAATTTCTGCCGATGAAATTTTAGGCGAAATCCGTCCATTTCAGGAAAACGGCGCAGGAACTTGTATCGGAACGCCCGTCGACGGCATCGAGGTCAAAATCATTGAGCCAGAAAACGATATCGTGTCGACCATCGATGATAAAAATTCTCTATCGTTGGGATACATTGGTGAAATCATTGTTGCGGGTGATAATGTTACGGAACTTTACGACCAATTGCCTGAGCAAACCATCCTTTCTAAGATTTACCAGGGAGGGAAGGTGTGGCATCGTACCGGTGATTTAGGATTTTTCGATCAAAAGGGCCGGATTTGGTTTTGTGGCAGAAAAATGGAACGGGTCGTTACTCGGGACGGCGAAACCTATTATCCGGACTGCATTGAACCGCTGTTCCATAAGCATCCTTCCGTTGAACGTGCAGCTCTTATTTCGGTAATCAAACACGGCATCATTTTTCCAGCGATTGTCATTTTACCGAAGAAGGGACAATATCCTTTTTTCTTTTGGCAAAAATGGTTATTCCGTCGTGAATTGAAAAATTTGGCGCAAAGATTTCCGAAAACTGCCCCTATTACTCACTTTTTCTTTTGTCGAAAATTACCGGTGGATCCTAGACATAATGCCAAAATTTATCGCTTAAAACTAGGAAAAAAGTTTTCCTAAAAATGAAATAAAGTTTTGAAAATTAGACTCGACTTTTTATTCATATCTAATGTGCTTATAAATCGTAGTTGATTTATAAATCATTTTCAATAATGTATATGGCATAGGGAGAAGAGTATGTACTTTTTTCCAAGCGGCTGCTAAAACAAAAGGAGTAATTAAACAGCCGTGAAAAACCTATGGGTGAAACTAAATTAACGAAATATGAACTTGGCAGTGTAGGGGAATTATTTACTATATCCTGGCCCATGATGCTTTCATCGGCGGCGGGATGTCTAATGATCGTCGTCGACCGTATTATTTTGGGGCGATATTCCGTAGAGGCATTTAATGCCTGCTTCGGAGTCATTCAATGGTATTGGGCATTTTTGTGTACGGCGCTGGAATTTATTCTGATTGCCGAAGTATTTGTTGGCCAATACAACGGGGCGAAGCGTTACCAGGAAATAGGAGCCATCGTTTGGCAGATGATTTGGTTTTGTCTGAGTTTATTGGTTCTTTATCTTCCTTTGGCCCAATTTGTTGTACCTAGTTTGATAGCAGACAATATTGCGGCACTGGGAATACCCTATTTAAAAATTATTACCCTATTTATTCCGATTCATTGTATCGGTTGCGGAGCATTGACTGCATTTTTTGTGGGACGCGGTCAAACAAAAATTATTTCGATCGTTGCCGTTGCTTCCAATATTTTAAATGGGACTCTGGATTATTTTTTTATTTTTGGCCTAAAAGTCGGAGACATACAAGTTATTCCTGAAGGTGGCATTATTGGAGCGGCGATCGCGACAGTTATTTCGCAATTTTTACCCATGTTCCTGCTTTTTATATTATTTTTGCGAAAAGAAAATCGTGAGCTTTATGGCACATGGAAAATGGCCTTCAAATTTGATTTACTGAAAAATTGCTTAAAGGTAGGTAGTCCGATGACGTTCAATCGATTCATCAATTCTATTTTTTGGGCCGGAATAACTCAGGTCATTGTCAAACATGTGACACCCGAAGATTTCCAGGGGTATGGCATTGTTCATTCCGTTTATATGGTATTTTTCTTTGCCATTGAAGGTGTTGGAGTAGGGACGCGAACCATTTGTTCGAATGCCATAGGAGCGAAGGAATTTTTTGTAGTGGGAAAAAATATCCATTCTTGGTTAAAATTGGGCGGTATTTTTACGGGACTGACGGCTGTGGGTATGTTTCTGTTTCCGGATTCACTCATCGGAATATTTCTTAAAGGTGGCAAGAATAATGCTGCGTATTTTGTTGCGAACCAGATGTTAATTTGGTCCTGGGGAATGTTTGTTTTTGACTACATTGTCTTCAATTTGATGAGTGTTTTAATAGCTTCTGGGGACACAAAGTATGTGATGCTGGTAAATATGGTTTGCTTTTTCACATTGGCAGTGCTGCCGGTTTATGTGGGTATTGTGTACTATGGCGGCAAATCAATTTTGTTTTGGCAATTTATGCTTCTGGATGTGGTTGCACGCCTTCTGTTTTTTATCCATCGCTATCGCAGTGGCCGATGGATGCGGAATAAATTGACCTAAGGGCTGCGCGCCCTTAGAATCCCCGCCAGGGCAAGG
>JAIRZB010000018.1 GCA_031267435.1 Puniceicoccales bacterium
GGCCGACCGGGGGGCCCTAAGGCCAGCCCGGCGCGAAGCGCCGGGCTGGCCTTTAATACTTTTAAGTAAATAAAAGATTTCACGGCTAAACAAAAGCAAGGGGAATCCTTCCCCTTGCAACCCCTTGCCAGGGGATACCATCCCCTGGACCTGGATGCGGCCGGAACCTCGGGCATTCGCCCGTGGTACCGGCCGACCGGTGGGCCCTAAGGCCAGCCCGGCGCGAAGCGCCGGGCTGGCCTTTAATACTTTTAAGTAAAATGACCTAGGAATCCAGGCCCGCGGCGAAGCCGCGGGCCTGAACAAAGGCCGCCTGCGGCCAAACCATGCGAAACTTTCGCATGGCTTGGCCGCTGAACGAGGTCAAGGAGTCCGTGACTCCTTGCGGGAGTCCAGAGGGCAGAGCCCTCTGGCTAACCTAAGGGCTGCGCGCCCTTAGAATCCCCGCCAGGGGATCCATCCCCTGGACCTGGATTGCGGCCGTTACCTCGGGCATTCGCCCGTGGTACCGGCCGACCGGGGGCCTTGCCCCGCCCGCGGCTTCGCCGCGGGCGGGCAACTAAGTTGACCCTGCGGCCACACCATGCGAAACTTTCGCATGGTGTGGCCGCTAAACGAGGTCAAGGAGTCCGCGACTCCTTGCGGGGTATGGGGCGGAGCCCCATAGGGCACAATAGCAAGGGGAATCCTTCCCCTTGCATCCCTTTGCAAGGAACATAGTTCCTTGACCTAGGAATCCAGGCCCGCGGCGAAGCCGCGGGCCTGGATCACAAGGACCGGTGCGGCCCAACCATGCGAAAATTTCGCATGGCTTGGCCGCTAAACGAGGTCAAGGAGTCCGCGACTCCTTGCGGGAATCCAGAGGGCAGCGCCCTCTGGAGAAGCCTCCTTGCGGAGTGTGGTATGGGGCGAAGCTCCATGATTACCTTGACAAAATTGTTGAAGTTTCAATTTTCGAAGAAGAGGTTTAGGTGGTGGAATTGGTAGACACGCTGTCTTCAGGCGGCAGTGCCGAAAGGCATAGGGGTTCGAGTCCCCTTCTAAACACCAAGTTTTATTTGTATGAACACAGAAAATTCCAATGAAGATTTAGATGATATATTTAAATCCTCCGATTTAGGTGATAAAATATGGCTATTTTTTTCAAAGTATTCACGTGTATTGGCATCGATGGCGATAGTTTTCGGTTTAATTTTACTCCTTACACTTGTCATTATTACCGGTCGAAGTATTTGTAAGCGATCGATGAAGGCAGCCTACTGGCATGCAATTCAATCGGGAAACAAAGAATGCTTTGCACAGAAATATGTTTCAAATCCATTGGGCGGAAGTGTTTATCTAGAATTAGGCGATGAGGCCTATGTGAAAAAAGAATATGAAAAAGCAATCAAATATTACCACCTCGCACGCATCGGTTTAGGCGAAAGTATTTTTGGTGGACGAGCAGCAATAGGAGAAAGTGTTTCGCAAATAAATGCGGGGTTAATTCAGGAAGGAGAGGAAGGATTGAAAAAAATTACTGAAGGACCATATCCAAACCACGTCCTTGTACATGCCACGTATCTTTTGGCATTAAATTTAATATCAAGGGGAGAACGGCGATACGTACGGGAATGGCTGAATAAGATTACGAATGGTAATTTCTTGCAGCCAATGAAAGATCATGTGAAAAAATTGTTTTGTCAAATATAATACATGGGTATTAAATTAATCTATGCCTCGCCGGATCAGGATGCGAATTTGCTTTATTGGAGCGGAGTATTTACCTGTGATCCTTTCTTAGCCTTCGAAGTCGAAGGACGGCGCTACGCTATTTCCAATGTTTTGGAGATTGACGAAATGCGGCGCAATTCCAAGTTCGATGAAGTTCTTTTGCCCCAGGATTTAGTGGATCAGGAAAATCAGCGAATTATGGACCTCATTCAACGCATCCTTGAAAAATTTCCACGGCATGATCTCATTTTGCCCAAAAATTTTCCAGCGTATCTGATTCTAAAATTGCAGGAACAAGGTATTAACTTTTCCGTAGTTAGGGACGAGTTTTTACCCGAGCGTTCCATAAAATCTCCTATGGAAATTACTCAAATCAGGAAAGCTTGTACCATTATTTCGGAAGCCTTTGGGCGGGTACGCTCTATTTTAGCGGAGTCAGAAATCCGCAATGACTTTTTGTATTATGGCGGTGAAATGGTCACTTCGGAATTGGTACGCGCAGAAATTGCCCGCGTTTGTTTTGAACGGGGCGCCATTGCCATGGAAACAATCGTTGCTTGCGGTAAGGATGCTGCCTTTCCCCATAATCGCGGAGAAGGTCCGCTTAAAGCTAATGAATTTATAGTCGTCGATATTTTTCCACGCCTAATCAAAACCGGTTACTACGGTGATATGACACGCACATTTTTCAAAGGCCGGCCTTCGGAAGCGCAAGTAAAAATGTACAATGCCGTTAGAACCGTGCAAAGTTTGGCGATTGACCAAATTCGTGCGGGCAAAAATGCTACGGAAATTCACGAAAACAATGTAAAAACATTTACAGAATTGGGCTACCCTTCCACCGATTCGACGGGATTTTTTCACAATACGGGTCACGGTGTTGGCCTGGAGTTACACGAAAATCCGTCAATTGGGGAACGGAATCATTGTCTACAAAATGGCGAAGTAGTGACCGTAGAACCTGGACTTTATTATCCCGAAGTCGGTGGAATACGCATTGAGGATATGGTTGTTGTCGTTGAGAATGGCGCGGAATTATTGTCAAATTTTTCCTACGAATGGGTGGTATAATGTTTTTAAAAAAAGATAAAAATAAGGAAACGGCAAAATACTTGCTAAGTATTGCGAAAAAAATCGAAAACTATCGCAAAGATGTTTTAACAAAAGCGCAATCGGATATCTTGTTCCAGACACGAACACAGATCCAGAAAGCATTAACTTTGCCACGGGCTGAGGCGTATAAAAGTTTTGAGGACATCGATCGATCCTTGAAATCCATCGGCGGTGCGGTTTATCCGTTGACAGGGCTTGCCGAAAATGCGGAAGTTTTTCTATTTGCAGCGATTCTAGCGCTTGCTATACGCACATTTTTTTTTCAGCCCTTTCGCATTCCTACGAATTCCATGTGGCCGACCTACGCCGGTATGACATTCGAACTAGGTAAAGGGCGGAGAAATATTTTCGAAAAAATGAAGCGCTGGATGTTTTTGGGGGCATCTAATTTCAATGCTCAGGCCAACGATAGCGGTACATTACAGATTCCGATAGCGCAAAGCAATGACAAAACTGGCCCATACGGTGGTATTCTCTACTACAAGGTTGTCAACGGGCGAAAATTTTTGGGTTTGCTTTCGTGCCAGGAAAGGGAGTATACGTTTGTCGTTGGAGGACGCCATACAACGCTGCGTGTACCCCTAGAATTTGCCTTTGACGATGTTGTTTTGGCAACGCTATTTCCCCAGGAAAAATCCTGGAAAGAAGTGTTGGATCATCGTCCTTCCATGCGTTTTAAACAGCTAAAAATTAATAAAGATGGGCACGAAGATCGAATAAATTATTTCGATACGGGTATTCAAAAATCAATGGGCGAGGACATTTTCAACTTCGATATTCTATCGGGGGATATGCTATTTGTCGATCGATTGAGTTATCATTTTTCCTTGCCCAAAGTGGGTGATCCCTTTGTTTTCCGCACGCGCAATATTAAAGGATTACGCTACGATGATAAATATTATATCAAGCGATTGGTAGGATCACCGGGCGATGTCCTTCAGGTTGAAAATTCGACACTATACCGCAATGGCGCCCCCATTGAGGGCGCGGAAGCCTTCGAGTTGAATCGTAAACAAGTCGACCAATACCCTGGGTACACAAACGTGGGGCTGCTGGAGCAAGATTACGAGGTCGAAATCCCGGAAAATCACTATTTTGCGATGGGTGACAATTCGCCCTACAGCTACGATAGTCGCAGCTGGGGATTCGTACCGAATCGAGAAGTTATCGGAAGAGCCATTTTCATTTTATATCCCTTTACCCATCGCTGGGGATGTTCGAAGTAAGTTTTGAGATGCGTTGGCGCTGCGAATGTCAATACGATGGAACGGATTTTTGCGGATGGCAAAGTCAGCCTAATGGCAACACAATTCAGGATTTTATTGAAAAACGCCTAGCAATTATCTTTGGGAAAAAAATTCGCATCCATGGCAGCGGACGTACGGATGCCGGCGTACATGCACGGGGACAAGTTTTTCATTTTGATGGAGATTGGTTCCATGGTCCCCAAAAATTACTCCGTGCATTCCATTCCGGATTGCCTTCTGGAATTCAAATAACAGCGGTAGCGGAAACTCATATCGCTTTTCACGCGCAATATTCCGCAAAAAAAAAGCGCTATATCTATCAAATTTACCTGGGCTATGCTTCTCCATTTGAAAGGCGCTATAGATGGTCAATCGGAGAGCGGACCGTCGATTTAAAAAAAATGAATGATTTGGCAAATTATTTTTTAGGGAAACACGATTTTTCGGCATTTGGAGCACTTCGCGGTGATGGATCCAAGGATGATCCCGTAAAAAACTTATGTCAATTGTCATTTTCCCTAAAAGATCGCAACCTGGTACTCGAAACGGAAGGCAGTGGCTATCTATACAAAATGGTGAGGACACTGACTGCCACCATATTGGATGTCGGACTGGGACGAATTAATGCGGATTATGTGTGGGAATGTTTTCGTCAAAAAATCCGCCGCGAAAAAATTGTTACAGCCCCTCCACAGGGATTGTTTTTGGACGAGGTCTTTTACTCGGTATAGGTTTTGGAAAAAATCGAGAAAATTTTATGCCCTATTTTAGAACCGTATCCGCTCCCTAGACTTCCTGCATGCTAAGTACTCATAAAAAAACAAACAGAACGAACGATGGATTAACAAATAAAAAACATTTAGCAAACGGAGTATTATTTTCAGAGGTCCTAGGACATGGATCCAATCGATGATCGGAAATGGTGAAAAAGTATGGAATCAAAAATTCTCATCGTTCTACCAGCTCTTCTTTTGTAAATAATTTTTGCTTTCACAAAAAATATTGTTTTTGCTTTTCCGAAATGGTTAGGCCGACTCTTTCCATCACCTTCAGCATATCTTCCCAAACGATACGTTTCATTGAATTCGTCCCGTTACGGAGAAGATAGGAAGGGTGAAATGTGATCATCAGCGGAATGCCGTAAAATTCGTGCCATGTTCCGCGTACGGTCGACATTTTTCGACTTTTATCATGGCCCAATAGTCCGCTCACAGCCGTTGCTCCCAGTGCCACAATAACCTCTGGCTTAACGATTTCGACTTGCTCAATCAGAAAGGGCAAGCAAAACTGCATTTCCTCTTGTGTAGGAGGCCGATTGCCTATTTCGCCGTCCATTTCGGGGCGCCAATTCATAATATTGCCGATGTAAACCTCATTCCGAGAAAGCCCCATTGCTCCGATAATTTTCGCTAGCAGCTGACCTGCTCGACCGACAAAGGGTATGCCCTGGGTCTCCTCATCGGCACCGGGAGCTTCACCGCAAAATAAAATTTTCGCATCCAAATTACCGACGCCAAACACTAAATTTTTTCCCGGGCGAACATGTTTTTTTAAATCTTCGTTACCGAGAACACGCCTGCGTAAATCCTCCCAATGATCCTGCTTAGTGGCAAAAACACTCGGCGATTTGCATACGGACACGATAGTTTGCAATTTTTCACCAGGACGTACCGCCGACGGCATGTCTTGTATCGGATTTTGAATGAGAGGAGATTGTGGTGCAACTTTTTGGATGACAAGCGGACCATTTTCTAGAAATGCGAAATTTTCCGCCCCAATAGGAATCGTCGTTTGACCATGATTTTTAAGGTCTTTCAAAACTTCAATCAACACATTTATGGGGTGAATCATATGGAAGGGAATAGGGTAAAAATTGGAACTGTAAATGCATTTTATGCACTACAACCGTCAAAAGAATGGAACATTTTCGTAGTGAAAAATTTCAAAATTTTCCCCATCGTAGGCAATTTCAATAATATCAAAGCGGAAATATTTTAGATTATTCTGCCGAATATATTCCTGTAGAACCGGTTTCAGGGCCAATTTTTTCTTTTTTGTGACTGAAAAATAACCAGAAACTAGCGCATTTTTCCGTCGCGTACGCACTTCGACGAATACGGTAACCTCACCATCCTGTGCAATGATATCAATTTCGCCATTTTTATGGCGCCAATTTTTATCAAGAATTTTATATTTTTTCTTTTTTTTTAGAAACTTTTCGGCCCATTTTTCGCCTTCACTTCCGGTTTCCTGTTTCTGCGTCAACATTGTTCCACGGGAAAGTTTTACAAAAAATCTCACAATTTAAAACTAAAAAATATGATTCGTTCTAAAATTCAGCCATTATACTGGAAAGCAGAAAACGAATATTTCTACCCTCCGAAATCTAGATTTACATCAAACCGAGTCTTCTGAGTATTACGATGAGCAACTCAAAAATCTCATGCAAGGGTTTATTAGTCAACACCGTTTCAGGTCTTCGGAACCCCTCTAACCATACATTATGCACTAAACGAGGGCAAAAAGGATCTCTATTTTGTTTTGCTTTTGCAGCAGTGTAAAATACTTCACTAATCGGATCACAGACAATATCCCTCTTTTGAATACCCTTCTCGTGATACACAGCAAGCCCTGTTATACAATGCAGCTCGCCATCATCATCATTAAAAAGACTGTAAAACCCCGGAGCTTCAGGGTGAACTGGAGGCTCAATCTGCCTCAACAGAGTCGACTTTTGAAGATTTTGCTTGAAAGTTTTACCTTGAGCATTTTTAATTGATTCCAATATACCTAGGTGTTGTGCTTGGTGTATAGGTAATCTCAATGATGAGTCTGGCATACCCAACATAAAGAAGCCCTGTCGGATATGGTTTAACTCATGAAATAGTGATTCATCTAAAGAAAGTATTTTAGGGGTTATCAATACGATTTCTGCTGTCTCCAGGGATTTTAATCCCACGCATTCCTTTTGACTCGAGTTTAAATTTACTATAAATCTTCTGGAAGGATTACTACTCCTCATATCATTCTCCAATAGGAACAGAGCCCGACTTGCCAAATTCATCTCAAAAATTTCGCTTGCTTTTCGATGAAGACGACGAAACTCTTCAAGGAATTTTTCTACCGGTGAATATTTCAATCTTTTTGCCTCAGCATATATACTCCTACAAATACTGGCGCAGAACTTCTCACCTGAAGGATCTCCATCGCCGTAAAACAACCTGATATCAGGTATGTCAAAGAAAATTTCTATTTTCAAATTCGGAGAGCCCTGCTGAAAATAATCCAGAAAAAAAGCCAATTGGGCCATTAACAGAACTCCAATTGGATTAGCGAAAACTAAATCAAGTGCAGCATGAAATGCGGACATTTTACTCCCATCCGGAATACACAATGTACAGTATTTTTCTAAAAAGACATCTTTATTAATTTGACAGTATTTTCCTAAAAAGTCATCCTCGCTAACCCCCAGCACCCCTGATCCCAGGTCTGTCGGCGAAAGGAAATGGACTGGCCTACCGAATAGTTTCGCTGCAAATTCACCAGAAAGACCAACAAGATTTTCGCATATCGCTCCAGGAGATGGAACGGCAGCGCTGCAATTAATGGAAAACACAATGGATGACAATATCATCCCCGACTGTTTATATATCTTACTAAACATAACGCTTTTATTCCAAAGGGCCCACAAAAGAAAAGCAAGCAAATATTTATTGTTTTCCCAAATAAATACATAGCCCTCGAAGGAAGGCTTTCCCATCATTTTTTAATCCACCCCCAGTTTAGTGGATAGCAAGGCAATGCCAGCGTTTGCCTAAAGATAACGCAACATCGAAATATCCCAATTGGGATCGAAGATCTTCCCTTTTCCCCATAAAACCCCGCATATGGGTAAAGCAGCATTATTAACAATGCGACACTAAATATCTAATGCTTTTATTATAAATATTTACGCAACCCTTACCGCCAAAGCAAAGAATCCCGTAACATATATTTATTTTTTCAATAAAATTAATTAAAAAATCTTGACACTCAGCAAAAACGATCAACACAACATTCACCTATGAATAACACAAAATACATATATCTTTTATCATTAGGGGCCATGATCTTTGAATATGGCCCCCATAAAAATAATGTAATCGCGGCAGCTATCGCCCCTACCACCGATCAACGGTCGAATAGGATAGATGTCGATACTTATCCCTGGCGCGCCGCGCAAGAAGAAAAATATGATGATGTCAAGATAGAGCATTGGGAAAATCAAGTCTATGATACACAAGACGCAATAGCAAACTCCACCGATAAAGCACAGTGCGGTCGCGAACGTATTGCCGAAGCCTATGTTTCGTTATTTTTCCCAACATTAGAGGGAGAAGAATTGAAAAGAAAAATCGCAGAGATTGAACAAATATTGAACAATAAAGAAAATCAACAAGCCAATCATCGAACGTTTTCTCACGGCGCCTACGGAAATGAAGATTTTTTTAAGCAAACCGCCGTTCCACTTAG
>JAIRZB010000036.1 GCA_031267435.1 Puniceicoccales bacterium
GGGCCTTAGGGCCCCATGGTCGGCCGGAACCACGGGCAGATGCCCGTGGTACCGGCCGTATCCAGGTCCAGGGGAAGGATTCCCCTTGCCCTGGCGGGGATTCTAAGGGGCGAGGAGCCCCTAGGTAGGGGATTTAAAGTGGTAAAAAGAAAGACTGATAATTTTTTGCTCCCGAAGAGCAATCTTCGGAAAAAATCTCTGGAATGTACCTGCGTACGATTCTTCTTTCTGAAAAGCTGGGCAAATATGCTGCCCGCATGAGCAACTGTGCTTTTTGAGCAAATTCATAAAATGGAATTTCTTCACTTTCCTGTTTACCAAAGAAAACAGCCTCATCCGACACAACAACATTTTTGAGGTTAGTGACATCTATGGTTACCTGATCCATTGAAACTCGCCCAATAATTTTACAGCGCTGTCCACGAATGAGGACTTCCCCGAGATTGGTCAAGGTAATGGGAATACCATCGGCATAACCCAGAGATACAATTGCAATTTTAGTATCTCGTTCCAGGCAATGGGTTTGTTCGTAGCCAACTTTAGTTCCTGCGGGAACATACTTAACCAGCGTCACCGGTGAGCTCAAACGTACGATCGATTCTAAGCCAAGCTGTTTCACAATGGCATTATCCTCGGGAATTCCGTAGCAAAGTGCACCAATGCGCACGGCATTTGTTCCTTCGATAAACCGGTCGATGCCCAAACTACTCGAAGCGTGGTTTATCCAATCCGTTTCGCCATATTTTTGTGCAATTTTCAGAAAGCGCTCCAGCTGTAGTTGCGTAAAAACTGCGTCGCTTACTACGGATGAAAAATGTGTTGCCAAACCGCAAACCTTCAAATGGTCACAGCCGTGAATATATTTAAAAAACGTATCGACTGCATCAAACCAGACGCCGAGGCGTCCCATTCCCGTATCGATTTTGACGTGTATGGGTTGCACGTATTGTTTTTCCCGGGCGAAGCACTGTAGCATATCCGCTTCTTCGACCGACGAAATCAGGGGAATGGCCTTAGCCTGGCATAGGTCTTCCAATTCGTCCTTTAAAACTGGACTAAGAATATATATGGGCAAATCGACGTTAAGAAAGCGAATTTCAAGTGCCTCCTGCACATTAAGTATGGCAAACCCATCGACTAGAGGATTCTTTCTATTACCCAGAAACGAAGCTATTTTTTCGAGACCCATACCATAGGCATCTGTCTTAATAGCGGCCAAGAAACGCATTTTCGGAGGTAGAGCTTTCCTAATTTTCGCCACATTTGCCGCTAGAAGGTTCAGATTGATTTCAAGTATGCCGCGTATCATATGATTTGAGATATAGAACCATGGCTTTTGCCAGTCAAGAAAAAATCGTTCATTTTTTTATAGTATCGCACTTGCTAAATAAAGAAAATTTTATAATTTCATAGATATTATAAGAAAATATTTGCATATTACTGCGTTTCTTTCGGGCATATTATGTATGAACTTTTCGTTTATTGCTGCTTTTTCCCTTTCCAATTTAAGAAAGAGAACGAATCGAAATTATAAACTATCGAAGCTGCGTAAACGGATCAGTAACCCAACCCCATGGACCAGAGAGGACGATCATTTACTCTCCCTACTCAGAGGCATAAATTTACCATGGCCAGCGATTGCTAAAGTCTTTCCAAATCGCACCCAAAACGCATGCGAAAAGCACTACTGCTATCTCTCGGAAAATAAAAAACTTACTCGCAAGGCTGCCCTTGAAAAAATACACCAACTTCCCCTCAATCTAAAGGGTAGGATTTTCAATTTGTTCAATCAACGGAAAACTCCTGTTTCTGTCCAAATTTCTGCAGCCCAGCGATTGCCTACCGTTTTGGAATTTCCGCCTGACGCCGATAAACAACCACCCGTTGCCGAAGAACCATCATTCGATGACGATAAAGAACCATCGTTCGATGACGATGAAGAACCATCGTTCGATGACGATGAACAATTATTTGTCGACAATGAACAATCGTCCGTCGCGGAATTGATCGCTGAAGGGAAGTGCCTCGTATGTGGTACGGATTGCTGTCCATTTTTTGAAAAAATTAAAGACTTTGCAAGACATCACTCTCGGGATGGTAACAGGTCCTGGGGTGGTAAGCCGGACTCGAACCGGTGACCCTCGGAACCACAATCCGATGCTCTAACCAACTGAGCTACTACCACCAACCGGGATTCGAAAATTACCATTATTAGGACTTTGTCAATAGGAGAGATTACTTTCCCTGTCCCATTTTTTATTTTATTTTAATAAAATTTCCTTGTGTTTTGTAGTTTTTTTCTTTCATGACAACCCATGCTTAGGTCCTTTAATGGCTATAAATTAGTGATATTTGCCGCCACAGTGTTCATAGCGTCGTTTGCCACAATATTCTCAGCTACACTTCCCGGCGAAATATTTATGGCCAAATCCCAACAGGATGTATGTGCCTACCTCGGTCAAGCATTGCAGTTAACAGCTGATGAAACTGCAATAATCATCGTCGATGTTGATGAAACCCTCATTGGTGACGGCTCCGATCTGAAATCTTTTCATGAAACTGGTAACTTTGAACAAATAAAAGTCGTCAATGAACCGCTCCTCGAAGAATTGCGTAGACTAGATGCCCCCAACGTAAAAGCCATTGCCATGACAAGTGCAATGGTTCTTTGGCTAGGAATGAATGAACAGCTCATGCATTGCAGTCTTCCGAAAGGTCAAAGGTACTCCCAAGTTCGTTCCGAAGCCATGGAATTTCTTGGTATGCCTTTTAGTAAACACTTCGGTAATACCGCCTACAGCCTTTCGTTGGTACACATGCCGCCCGATCCACAGTCCACTTCACAGTCTACTTGCCGCCTAGCCGCCCCAGAATTTACTCCTAATTTACAACGGATTATCCTATCTCCAGAACTGGAACGGAGAGGATTTTTTCCAGATCTTGAAATGTTTCACTACACCTATAGAATCCCATTCGGTCCAATGCGACAGAGTTTCTATGTTAAGGATACGGTTGAGGGAATTGGGGGGCCTGAAATGAGATTCGTGCAGCTTTTGGCATGCCCTATCTACGAAAATGGTGTCATTTTTTCGAATTTTCTCGACTCCAGTCAGGGTTGGCAAAAGGGATTAGTCATGCGGTCGTTTCTACTAGGCATGGATCGCTCCGAGTGGCCAAGGAAAATCATTGCCGTTGATGATAATTTGCTCATGCTTCAAAGTATGCAAAAGGTATGTGCAGAATTGTGTATCATGTTTTTCGGCATCCATTTTGTCCGTCCTGCCTTTTGGATATTTGGTCCTCCCAATCAGACTGAAAAGTAATTTTTAGAAAAATTTTGTTTTACTATTGAATATTTCGTTGTTTTATGTATATACTATAAGAGGCACTTATGTAGGGTATGAAATATGATTCGGTTATTATTGGTGCGGGTTTGTCAGGTCTTGCTGCAGGAATTCGATTGGCACAATTCGGTAAGCGAGTTTTAGTTGTTGAAAAACACAGCATCATCGGTGGTCTCAATGGTTTTTACTCGCGCTTCGGGCGTAAAATCGATGTCGGGTTGCATGCCATTACTAACTTTGTCAAAAAAGGTATTTCCAAATCGCCCCTTTCCAAGTTGCTTCGCCAGTTGCGTATCCCCTATGATCTCCTGTGTCTCTGTGAACAAAATTTATCGAAAATTATACTCAATGGTAAGATCGTAAAATTTAGCAATGATTTTGCGCTGCTGGAAACCGAAATTGCCCGCCTCTTTCCCCAGTCCATTGACGCTTTTCGTAAACTGGTAGTGAAAATTAAAGAATTTGATCCGTTTGAAGACGATTCGGCACAAAATGTTTCCACCCGAATGATTCTCTCATCCCTACTCAATAACCAGGAACTCGAGGATATGCTTCTTTTACCTACGCTTTACTACGGAAGTGCGCGGGAAAATGATGTGACTTGGAAACAATTTGTAATTCTTTTTCGCTCGATTTTTTTGGAAGGTTTTGCACGCCCATTTGACGGTATTCGCAAAATTCTTACGCTTTTACTCCAGAAATTTCATGAACTCGGCGGCGAAAAACGCCTGCGCTGTGAGGTTCAACGCATCGAAACGGCAAACGGTAAGGCTACGGGTATCGTCCTCTCCGATGGAAAACATATCGAATGCGATAATGTGCTTTCAACCATCGGTTACCCCGAAACTGTTAAACTCTATGATAGAGAAAATTTTAAAATAACACCTAAGGGTCAGCTCTCGTTTTGCGAAGCAATCGCTATTTTTGATCAGCAACCACAGGAACTTGGCTGGAACGATACGATTATTTTCTTTGAAAAAAATCCGCAATTTATCTATCAAAAGTCGGTCGACGAAATCGAAACTTCTTCCGGCGTCATTTGCTTGCCTAATAATTTCCGCTATGGCGAAGGTCAGGCTATGGCCGAGGGTATTTTACGCGTTACGGCACTTGCTAACTACGAAAAATGGAAGGCACTTCCCGATTCCGTTTACCAGGCAATGAAAAAAAATTGTTTCGAACGGCTGATTGATCAGGCAATACAAATTTTGGGCGATAAATATCTCATGCCCAATACTTGGAAAAATACTTTGCTGGATCGTGATTTTTTTACACCATTGACCATTGAGCGATTTACAGGTCGCGTCAATGGCGCTATTTATGGTTCTCCAGAAAAAATTTACGACGGCGTTTTGCCAATTAAAAATCTTTTCCTATGCGGCACAGATCAGGGATTTTTAGGAATTATTGGCTCGATGCTGAGCGGCATATCAATTGTCAATCGCCATCTCCTCCTAAAAAATGAAACATGAATTTCCAGGCCATATTCCGCATATTGTCATTTATTATCCTGACACTCGCATTCGCTTTTACGGTGTGTGGCACGGTTGATATTTTCATTTTTGATAACAAAACAAATCGAGAACCGTGGCTCCATTGCATTGAAATTGCCCTATTTATCGCCGCTTTGTTTTTTCTCTTTTCCATACGCCGAAAATTGGAAATATTTCGACGGGAAGTATTGGCCATTGTCGGTCTAGGCTGGATTGCACTAAGTGTGGTCGGAACACTACCTTACTTGCTCATTGCGCATATTCCATTCTTTGATGCCCTATTCGAGTCGACTTCAGGTATCACAACGACGGGTATGACCCTATTTTCTACCCCGGAAAATTTAGGTCCCGGGATTCTCCTATGGCGCGCACTTAGTCAGTGGATCGGCGGATTGGGTATTGCCGTTTTTTTTGTGATTATGACGGCTTCGATGGAAATGGCGGCTAAACAAGTTTTTTCAAACGAGTCCTCATGTAATATCGCTGATTTCGATTCCGGAAAATTTAAAAATAATGCCCTATCCCTCTTTAGAGTTTATTTTTTACTGACTTTGGGATGCTTTTTGGTCTTGCTAGCAATGGGAATGTCGCCATTTGATGCCGTTTGTCATACCCTAACAACCGTTTCAACGGGAGGTTTTTCGACGCATCACGAAAGCATTGCCCATTTCCATTCCCCAAAAATTATGGTAGCAATTATATTTTTTATGACCCTATCGGGAACTAATTTTGTTATTCTTTCCGATTTAATTCATCGATTTTTTAAAAAAATTCGCGAAAATGATAAAAATTTCATCCACTACTTCTTTGCATCGATCATAGATTTAATTTGCAAATTTTATAAAAAAATCCTCGAAAACGAAGAAATGCGCATTTACTATGCTTTACTATTGTTAAATGGTTTATTCGTAGTTTTGCTACTCCATTGCGAAGGGAATTATACCTCATTTTTTGAGACATGTTTGGAAGGTTTTTTTCATACGATTTCGGCGATAACCTCCTGTGGATTTACGGCCTGTGATTTTTCTCATTGGCTGCCGTCAATTCATATTATTTTACTTATTCTTATGGTTTGCGGAGGTTGCGTTGGTTCGACGGCCGGTGGAATAAAAATTGCACGCATTGCCATTGCCGTAAAAGCGGTTTTCAATGGACTGATCGGTATTTTTCGTCCACGTATGATCCGTAATGTCTCCTTCAATGGTAAAAATATTGAGCTCACAGAAAAAGAAAATGTATTCAATCTTTGTATTCTTTACTGTTTTTTATTTCTACTTTTTCTTTTTATTTTTACACTTATGGAGCGCCGCTTGGACTTTCTTTCTGCAGTTTCTACGGTTACGGCACTGTTTTCAAATTCGGGAATGCCAATTCTTCAGGCTCCGATTCATCCCGTCGAATTCAGTGCCACAGCAAAAGTAGTGGCTTCGCTAATTATGATTCTCGGGCGCGTGGAATTTTATTCCATCCTACTACTTTTTGTTCCCGCATTCTGGCAGCGATATTAAATCGCTAGAAAAATACTAAGGGCTCCTCGCCTTTAAAATCCCCACCAGGGCAAGGGGAATCCTTCCCCTTGCAACCCCT
>JAIRZB010000075.1 GCA_031267435.1 Puniceicoccales bacterium
GCTATCACACATCGGATCGGTGAAATTGGCCTACAAAACGGGAACATCTCAGAAAATTATTAATAGACGTTACTCGCAGGATCATCATATTTCGTCATGTTCAGGATTTTTTCCGGCAGATGATCCGTGCTATTTGGTAACCGTTGTGGTTGATGATGCTAAAATGGAGGCTGGCGTAGCCTATGGATCGAAAATAGCATTGCCTATTTTTTATGAAATAGCTAAGGTTTTATTGCAAAGAAGTGTAGGAAAATAGTGTGATTTCAGGCTAATAGTCGATCTTTTTGCAATTCTGGGAAAATTTTTGGAAATATTTTTTCGTATGCGCAAGTATCTTTCACCATGGGTGTTAAATTATGTATTGCTTTTGCTTTAAGATTAATCAATTGCTAACAATAAAGGAAAAACACAAAGAGTGTTTGTCGAAACAAACACCCCTTGTTATCATTGATATGAAAAGAAATTCCTGTAAATTATTTTGCGTTTTATGGGGCACTTTTCCATTGTGTTAAAAAAGGATATGTCGAAGCGTATTGAAAGCAAAACGTGAAGTTATAGCCATTTCTATAATACCCATAGCACATCCGATGGTTAGAATCTAATAATAAACCGATATAAGGGCAAGATTTTTTTGAGTTTATTTGAAAAATTCTAGAAATCTTTCACATGATCCATTTCTTCAAATCGATTGTTTTTGCGTTTAAAAGGAAGCACTGAAAGAGAAATTAAATTGTATTCCTTTCTTTTGGGTACCTTTCGTGCAATAGACCGGGTAACCCCAATCCAGACGAAGCGGAATATTCATGATAAATATGCGCAACCCAAAACCACAATCGACGTTTAACCCATCGTCGAATGGTCGTTGACTCGAACCGACATTGCCGGCTTCAAGAAATGTTGCACCGAAAAGGTCATCGAAGATGTTGAAGGTATATTCTGTGCAACCGAAAATAAATGAGTTACCTCCTAAGCTTCTGTGAAATTTATCCTTTGGAGAAATTTCGCGATATTCGAATCCACGCATTAGGCTATCGCCACCCAGGAAATAGCGTTCAGTAAATGGCGTAGTTTTTCCGCTGAATGGGCCAATTACGCCAATTTGCATAGACATGGCGAGCGTATGGTCATATTTTTCGGAAACGGTTACCCATTTCGAAGCGCTGGCTGTTGTTTTAAATAATTTCACATCACCACCGAGTCCCACCACTTGCGTATTGACGTTAAGGAGGGATCCGAGGCGTGGGAAAATATAGTTATCGCGTGTGTCGCGCTCAATCGAAAATTTTACCCGAGAAGAGTTATGGCGTCCCATTTCATCTTTAAGCGGCTGTACGGCATTTATGCCCACGTTACGAATGTTTTTGCTGGTAAAATTATAGGCCAAACGCCCTACCCATAGCTCGTAGATGCGTTTGCGGAAATAGGGTTCCAGGCCTATAGCCGTTTCATCGTAGCTCGGTCCGCTATAGTTGCTATCGGATTCGTGATATTTCGTTTTGTCACCAAAAATATCGGTGCCGAAAGCGAGTTCGCGGTCGAAAAGGTAAGGTTCTTCGAAGGAAAGTATCAGTTGATGTTCTCGAGTACCGAATTGAACACGTGCCCGGGCTTTTTGACCACTACCCTGGAAATGTACTTTGGAGCCGAAGAGGTCAAAATTCGACTGCGAGATCTCAAAGAAAACGTACTGATTATTTTTCGAACTAATGGCTCCGCCTACTTTTACGCTACCAGTATTTTTTTCTTTTACATCAATTTGGATATTTTTGTGATCCGGTTGTTCGCTATTGGATGCTTCTAGCGTAACTGTCTCAAAAAATCCGGTATTTTTTAAACGATTTTCGCTATTTTTCATTTTGACGTAATTAAATTTATCACCCGGCCCAAGGGCTAATTCGCGGAGAATCACTTTATTTTTTGTTTTATAGTTACCATTGACCAAAATGGAATCGACGTAGGTCAAGGGGGATTCGTGAATAGTAAATTTAACATCGATTCTATTATCAATAAATGTTGGCGTTTTTTTCACGGTGACGAAGGAGTTAATATAGCCGTTGTAGCTGTAGAAATTTCGAATTGCTTCCATTGTATTATCGATGTTTCCTGGGGAAAATGGATCGCCTGGTTTTATTTTTATGAGCGAGGCAATTTTGTCATCGGGATACAGTTTGTTGCCTTCAAAGCGGACATCGCTTGTAAAATATTTTTGACCAAGATCGGCAACAAATTCCAATGTTCCACTTGCTTTGTCTTGGGTGCTAACAAATTCGGCACGAGCAATTTTCGCATCCAGATAGCCTGCATTTTGCATTTCTTCGATAATCATCGCGCGATCCGTATCGAGTAAAATATCGATAAAATAACCTTTTTTTGTAATAAATGAAAAAATCGACCATGTTTTGAGCCTCATTTTTTTGCGGATGGGATCGGTGTCGATGTCGCCAAAATTGATAAAATCGATTTTCGAAATATGCACTGCCTTTCCGGGAACGATGTCAAAAACAACCTTCACTTGTTTGGGGTCATCCATCGGAATGATTTCATAATTAATAGTTGGTTTAGGAAATCCTTGGATCTGGTAGTACCGGTAAATTGCTTGAATATCATCACTAATAAAAGCTTTGTTCAGGCACTCACCGCTGGTCGTGTTTATTTCTTCTTTCAATTTTTTGTTATTAATTTTTTCGTGCGGGAACTCAGTGGCTACGATCTTGGCTCGTGTTGTTAGCAGTAAGAATACATCCAATGTTCCTTCTGGATTTTTGCTAGCAGAAACGCGAATATCCTCAAAGGAATTTGTTGCGAATAGCGTATGAATCGCCTCATCCATGGCATAGGAATTGAATGCATCGCCTTCCGATAGTTTTATGTGAGAGCGGATAAAATCTTCGTTTGCGGGTGGGTTACCATCAAGCGTAATGAAAATTCTTCGGATTTGAAAAGGGCCTGGCTCACTATTTTTAGCGTAGGAAGAAAATGCGGGCCCCTGTGAAGTTTTAGGTGTTGCTGTGCCGGTATTGAATTGGGGAGAATCAGCGTTTTGTTCTTTTTTTTTATTGGAATTGCTTTCATCCGAAGAGATCGTTGCGATTGCAGGCGGTTGCGATGCTGTTGGCTCCGAACTGTTGCCGTTCTTTAATGAATTTTCAGTATCGTGCATGGAAACATCATCATCTTCGGCATACTGATCGACTTCATCAGTGTTTTTTGAAGTAGTGGAAGCTATCGGAGGTTGATATACAAGATTCCCGTCTTCGAAGGAATCCAAATCACCATCGGCGAAAACAAAAACATAGGCACTAAAAAAACACGCGACACAAAGGTTATGAATTCTTTTCTTTGGCATAATTTTCAAATCGAGTTAAACTTTTTCTAAAGGATAAGGGAACGATTCCGATGGGACCATTTCGCTGTTTGGCGATAATTAAATCCCGTGGAACAATATCAAGTGCAACTTCCCGATCATCGTCGCTATCTTTACACTTCGATAGCATCAAGACTACATCCGCATCCTGTTCAATTGCTCCCGATTCGCGCAAATCAGATAGCCGTGGCTGGCGTTTTTCTTTCTCAGATTCGCGGTTGAGCTGGCTCAAAACGATTACTGGCAATGATAATTCTCTTGCCATCGCTTTGATGCCACGGGAAATTTCAGAAATTTGTTGTTCTCGAGGTACTTTGGGATCACGACTCAGGAGAAGTTGCAAGTAATCAATAACAATCAATCCCAGTTTATGTTTATTACACATACGCCGAGCCTTGGCACGCATTTCAGTGACCGATATTCCGCTTGATTCGTCGATCCAAAGGGGAATTGTTTTTAGTTTACTTGCCGTGGTACTAACATTTTCAAGTTCTGCTCTGGGAGCAAATCCATTGCGCAATTTGGTCATATCGACGCCGGAACGGCTACATAACATACGCATGGCCAGTTGTTCCGCGGACATCTCCAGGCTAAAAAATAGGGTAGGAACTGGGGATGCCTTCGAAGTGGTAGCATTTTCGGTAATATTAAGCGCAAAACTTGTTTTTCCCATGGAAGGACGTGCGGCGACAACAATCATTTCCCCCGAATGAAATCCGTAGGTCAGTTTATCGAGATCGATAAAACCAGACGCAATACCGGTAACTTCACCGCGATGTTTGTGCATGTGATTGATGAGATTCACAGCATCATCGATTAACCTTTTAATGGGAATAATGGTATCTGAAATTCGATTTCCTGCAATGGCAAGGATCGATTTTTCCACATCGTCGAGAAATTGCTTAACATCATCAACGCCGGCATAGGCCTTCTCAATGCTTGTGGTTGCGGTGGTAATAATTTTTCGGATGAGATCGAGATCTCTTATGCGCTCGATGTAGTATTTTAAATGCGCGGGAGTATCGATGCGATTGGCAATGGCGTTGATATATTCGTGGCCACCTACTTTTTCTAATTCGCCGCGGGCAGCGAGTTTTTCTGCAACAATTAGCTCATTGGTTGCCGTATTGGTAGTGTAAAGTTCTAGAAGAGTATTATAGATCAGGCCGTGTGCTGGAAGATAGAAGGAATTGGGGGTAATCTTTTCCTGAATACAGCTTGCGATGCTGTCCTGGCCGCCATCGATAATGCATCCCGCAAGAAGGGCCTGCTCGCACTCTGTGCTAAAGGGAGGTATCCGACGAATGTTCTGCTTTGCTTCAATCACAAATATTCACCACTAAAATTTGCCAAACAATTTCATTGGCAAGCATAAACTTTATTAAAAGACGCGGGAGTTGTTTTGTTGAGTTTAAATTATCGCATGAGATTACGGATGATTCCTTGGTCTTATTCTATAAGGCCCCCGCGGCGAAGCCGCGGGGGCCTTAATTGAAGCCCAGGAGGCTATGCCTCCTGGTAGGGGGTAAGGGGGAAGGATTCCCCCCTATTGTGTCTACATCATATCGTCCATGCCGGGATTGGGCATATGTCGGCAGGCAGCAGAATCTTCCTTAGGCAAATCGGCGACGATGCACTCCGTTGTGAGGAGTAATCCAGCGATGGAAGCTGCGTTTTGAAGGGCGGTGCGATTGACCTTCGTCGGATCGACGACACCCGCGGCAATAAGGTCTTCGAATTTTCCCGTAGCTACATTGTAACCTTGATTACCATTCATTTTAAGGACTTCTTGAACAATTAATCCACCTTCGACGCCGGCGTTTTCGCAGAGTTGGCGAAGGGGAGCTTCAATGGCACGTCTTACGATTTTTGCGCCAATTTTACCGTCAGGGCAGGAAATATCCAGAGTATCAATGACGGTTGATGCGCGGAGGAGAGCGACACTACCACCGGCAGAAATCCCTTCTTCGACGGCTGCACGGGTAGCGTGGAGCGCATCATCTACGCGATCTTTTTTCTCTTTCATTTCCGGTTCCGTAGTGGCACCAACGCGGATAACGGCTACGCCACCGGCTAATTTTGCTAGCCGTTCCTGAAGTTTTTCACGGTCATAATCGGAGGTCGATTCATCGATTTGGTGACGAATTTGTTTTATGCGTGCCTGAATATCGCTGTGGCTTCCGTTGCCTTCAACGATGATTGTATCTTCCTTGGTAACTGTGATTCGTTTAGCACGGCCAAGGTCGTCGATGCTTACATTTTCCAATTTAATCCCGAGGTCTTCGGAAATAAATCGACCACCGGTAAGAATGGCGATATCTTCAAGCATGGCTTTACGCCGATCGCCGAAGCCCGGTGCTTTTACGGCACAAACGTTGAGCGTACCACGCAATTTATTGACAACGAGGGCCGCTAGGGCTTCCCCTTCCACGTCTTCCGCAATGAGCATTAGCGGTTTACCACCCTGAGCAACGGTTTGCAGTAGGGGAAGTAGGTCATTGAGTGCACTAATCTTTTTCTCATAGATGAGGATATAGGCGTTTTCGAGGACGCACCCCATGTTATTGGGATCGGTCACGAAGTATGGACTAAGGTACCCCTTGTCGAACTGCATACCTTCGACGACTTCAAGAGAAGTTTCAATGGTTTTAGCCTCTTCGACGGTAATGGTTCCATCCTTGCCGACTTTTTCCATGGCATCGGCAATAATTTTTCCAATTTCGTTATCCCAGTTGGCGGAGACCGTAGCTACTTGGCGAATTTCTTCAGAAGTTTCGACTTTTTTAGAAGTGCGAGCCAATTCAACTACAACGGCTTCGACGGCCTTATCAATGCCTCTTTTTAACATAATTGGATTAACGCCGGAGGATACATTTTTCAATCCTTCGCGGAAGATAGCTTCGGCGAGAATAGTGGCGGTGGTCGTGCCATCACCGGCACTATCCGACGTTTTGGAGGCAACTTCTTTTACCATTTGGGCACCGATGTTTTCGTAGGGATCCTTCAGTTCGATTTCTTTGGCGACGGTTACACCATCTTTGGTGACGGTGGAGGCGCCAAATTTTTTCTCGATCAGGACATTGCGACCTTTAGGGCCAAGGGTCACTTTGACAGCTTTGGCGAGCGTTGCAACGCCGTCGAGCACTTTTTTCCGGGCTTGTTCTTCAAAAATCAATTGTTTTGCCATATATAAATCCTTTCAATCTAAAATTAGGGGTTAAACATTATTTAAACACAGCGAGAAGGTCATCCTGTCGCACAAGCATAAAGGTTTGGCCATCGTGTTTGACCTCGGTGCCACCGTATTTGCTGATCAGGACCTTATCGCCGACGGCGACATCAAATCCAAGACGTTTACCGTCGTCATCACGCTTACCAGTTCCGAGGGCAATCACGGTTGCCTCCTGGGATTTTTCTTTAGCGGCATCGGGAATAATGATACCGCCTTTGACCTGTTCCTTTTCCTCGATTTGTTTGACGAGGAGACGATCTCCTAGGGGTTGAATATTTGTATTCATAATTAATTCGCTATTAATGGTTAAAATTTACAAACCCATCTCCTATCCGTTCCGTTCACTAGAGTTAATTAAATTGTTTAGGAGTTCCGTTTCTCGGAGAGCTCTGAGGTGTAAGACCTCAGAGATCATATGAAAAATCACGGTTTCCATCAAATTTTTCTCCAATTTATTGTCCTATTTCTTTGAGATACTCATTGATAATGATCATTAATTGTATCACCACCAGGTGCTCCAACCAATAATGCGCTACTTGAAGCCATTTTTTTGTGGTTTTGTGGGCATTAAGAGGCTTGTGAATAACCGCCGTCATTACGAATAGCACTACAAATAGAATCAGTAAATAGGTCATTTTTCCTCCACTTTGAACGATGTTTTATATTACATTATTTCTTTTCGTCGTCGACAACTTCAAAATTAGCATCAACCACATTATCGTCGGGTTTTTTATTACTCGGCTGTGGTTGTGGGCCATTTTGGGGATTGCTCTGGACGTTTTTATATAACTCCTGGGCTAAGTCTTGGAAAACTTTGGTTAAATTTTCCGTAGCGGATTTCATTTCTTCCGTGGAGGCATCGCCGTTTTCAAAGACTTTTTTAGCGGCAACGATAGCTTCCTCCATTTTTTTTTGATCCGATTCTTGGAGTTTATCACCGGTTTCCTTGAGCTGTTTTTCCGTTTGGTAAACCATGCTATCCAGGTGATTACGGGCTTCAATTTTCGCCTTTGCCTTTTTATCGGAATCGGCGAATTGCTCCGCTTCCTTACGGAATTTTTCCACCTCTTCTTCGGAGAGTCCCGAGGCTCCGCTGATGGTAATTTTCTGATTTTTACCGCTACCGAGATCCTTTGCGGTAACACTGAGGATACCGTTGGCATTGATGTCGAAGGTGACCTCAATTTGCGGGAGGCCGCGGGGCGCAATGGGGATACCGTCCAGGCGAAAGATACCGAGAGTTTTATTTTGGGAAGCGAGGGGGCGTTCACCCTGGAGGACCTTAATGTCGACGGCCGTTTGATTATCGGCGTAGGTGGAAAAGATTTGAGTTTTTTGGGTAGGAATGGTTGTGTTGCGTTCAATCATGGGCGTTGAAGCACCGCCGGCAGTTTCGATGCCGAGGGTGAGCGGGGTGACGTCGAGCAATAAAACATCGGTTACTTCTCCCTTAAGGACACCGCCCTGAATAGCGGCACCGATGGCGACGACTTCATCCGGATTAACGCCCTGATGCGGCTCTTTTCCTGCGATATCGCGGGAGACTTCGACGACCTTTGGCGAGCGGGTCATACCGCCGACTAGAACCAATTCATCGATATCCTTTGAGGTCCAGCCGGCATCCCTAAGGCAGGCATTACACGGCTGAATGGTTCGCTGATAGAGAGGGTCGCAAATTTTTTCCAACTGGGCACGGGAGAGGGTAACGTTGAGGTGTTTGGGGCCGGAGGCATCGGCGGTAATAAAGGGCAGATTAATTTCCGTTTGCTGAGCGGAAGAAAGGGCAATCTTTGCCTTCTCGGCTTCTTCTTTGAGCCGCTGATGGGCGATGGGATCATTGCGTAGATCGATACCATTTTCCCGTTTGAAGGTATCGGCGAGCCAATCGATGATGGCCTTATCCCAGTCGTCTCCACCGAGGAGCGTATCCCCATTGGTCGCCTTAACTTCGAAGACACCGTCACCGATTTCAAGGACGGAGATATCGAATGTACCGCCACCGAGGTCGTAGACGGCGATTTTCTTTTCGCCCTTTTTGTCAAGGCCGTAGGCGAGGGAAGCGGCGGTGGGTTCATTGATAATGCGGAGGACCTCCAATCCGGCGATGGTACCGGCATCCTTGGTAGCCTGGCGCTGGGAATCATTGAAGTAGGCGGGAACAGTAATGACGGCCTGGGTAATTTTTTCGCCGAGGTAGGCTTCCGCATCGGCCTTCAATTTGGCGAGGATCATGGAGGAAATTTGTTCCGAGGAAAAAATTTCTGCTTTACCGCCGACCTGGCATTGGATAGCGGCGTCGCCATTTTTTCCAGGAACGACCTTGTAGGGCAAGTTGCCGAGGATATTTTTAATTTCATCGTACCTGTGGCCGATGAGACGTTTAGCGGAGAAGATCGTATTCTCCGGGTTAGTAATCGCCTGACGCTTGGCGGCTTGGCCGACGAGGCGGTCGCCATTTTTAGAAAAAGCGACGATGGAGGGGGTTGTGCGAGCGCCCTCGGAGTTGGGGATAACGATGGCTTGGCCACCTTCCATAACCGCCATGCATGAATTGGTCGTGCCGAGATCAATACCTAAAACTTTTGCCATAATATTTCCTTTTTTTAAATTGTTTTTTTGTTTTATAAATGAGCTTTGTTTCAGCATCGGAATGTTGGAAAATTTTCCCTAGGGAAACTTTTCGCATATCCGTGCACCGAAACAGTCTATAAATACAATACAGCAATTTTCGTGCCAAGAATGCAAAAAAAGAAAAAAAGATACAGAAATTTTTCTGTATCTCATTTTTGCTGTTAACAATAGCGCTAGTTTTTTTTAGAGTAATAACCAATGCTGTTATTGCGAGTAATACCCTTGAGGAGGAAGGAGATCCAGCCAAGGACGTAGCTAAAAAATTTGTTCATTTAACGTTCAATGTGCCAGAGGAAGATATTAGCGCTTCAGGAGTAAGCGCAGGAAGGTCGAAATATGAAAAGTCGATATATATTGTGTCTGTTAGGGGTCACCCATCGTACGTATTTAAAACAACAACAGGGATGCGAGAAATAGAGCTCGCTATAAACCTTTCCTCATTAGAAAACAAGCCCGAAGATGTTATCTTTGTGACAGTATCTCATTTTGCATCAAAGAAAGATTTAGATCAAGGTAGAGTTTTCGACATAACTTCTATGTCAGATCAGAAAATTAAAAAACTGGATAGAGGCGAACGATACTATTCGCTTCAGCCGTTTGTTGATGCCAAGAGAGGAGTGAAGGTTGTGGAAGAAATAAAGAAGGGGAAGGATCTTGACATTTATAAACCTTTGGCAAGAAAAATGGGTAAGGCAGTGAGTTTACATGCATTCGAACGGCATTACCCACGGTGATCTTCACACTAACAATTGGTTTTATGACGAAGAAACGGAAAAATTCTATCTAATAGATTGGGGAATGATCAAACATGAAGACGTATGGTGTGTTTTCCTGCTGTTGTTAGACATAGCCTTAGTACATAAATTCTCATTGTCGTCCATTGCCCTGATGAAAATATTTTTCTTTCCTATTTTTCCTAATGGAATTTCATCCGATGATCGATTGCAATTTAGAAATTATTTTAAAGAAATGATGAATGAGATAAAGGATCCTGATTTACTTATCGCATCCAATGACGAGAATAAAACACATAAGGCTATTGCGGAAGCGTTACGTTTTGTTAAAATTATTCAAGCGGTGCCGAAGTGTTACTTTGTGGATGGTGAAAAAACCTTATTAATCGACATAAAAGATGAAGTTTTGTATCGTGCCGAGATGATAAGGGATAAAAGAATAGAATTACGCAAACAGACTGAGGATCCTGATAAAGCAGATAATGAAGAAAACGAGAGATATCAAGAACATGTCGATATTGTTAAAGGAATATTGAAGAAGACGCCATTGGAAGAATTGATTAAGTTATTTTATGATTCTTGCGGTTGGGGAGCGTTAATGGATGCCATATTGGCAGAACTTTTTACGCATAAAGTAGAAGCCTAGAGAGAATACCTTACGTGGTGTATTTCTATATTTCTATATTGGCTATGAAAACATTATAGCAGCTTTCACGCCAAGAATGCAAAGAAAAAGAAAAAAATAATTTTTCATAGGAAAAGGATTTTACGATCTACTCAATTTTTTTAATAGGGAAGAAAATATGTGTTCCGGAAGCCCTGGCGGCAATATGGGCCGTAGCGATGCACACGGAAACTGCATATCATAAAGAATCACGTTATTTTCAATGGCATACCATAGAAGCATCGCGGGCGAGAAAAGATCTGCAAAAGGAAGGATGAATGGGATTGGCTTCTGTTCCCAAGGTTTACCGCCTAATTTTTCCTTTATGCCAAGAAAACAATTGCCTCCGAAAATCTCCTTAGTTAATTTCACTCCTACCAACAGAACTTCCCCGATCATTCTGTTAGTATCCATAATTAGTTCTTTGTAGTGGTCGATCGTTTGTTGCAAACGACCATCCCCGCGCTCTTGAAAAAATCTTTCCCAGAATTCCAAATATTGACATATGGATTTAAGAAATAAAGCAAACTTCTGAACATATTTAAAGCAATTATACTCGTTTAACCAATCAATATCACTTTGCCATTCCGGGCTATTCATAAATATGGCACGTAGACAGCACCCAAAAGGGTAATCATTGAAATCGTGCCTTGTATCGCCTTCAATAGCTTTTAGAAAATTGATAGATGTGGAATTTCCCTGCCGTCCTTGCGCAATATCTATTTCATTATATAGCTCGTGTGGCAAGTGGGATCTTGGTCCTCCCAGATTTATTCCGCCCATAAAATTATAGGTTTGATTCTGACCGTTTTGGATTACTTCCACTTCAAGGTATTCCGTTTGTTCATTGGGAGAAAAAACGATTTGTTTCGGGGTTATTTGTTTTATTTTAACCCTTGGAGATGGCATACTTGCGTAAATGTTACCGCTGTGTATCGCACTGATCAGCAGAGTCGATGTCAAAGCAAAAATTGGCATCCCTCGTGTTTTATAACTTTTTGATTTTGAGTCCATGGCCTGTCATTATAATGGTTTTTTTACAAATGCAAGCGGGAAACGTAAAAATATAGCCATGTCAAAATTCGTGCCAAGAGTGCAAAAAAAGAAAAAAAAGATACAGAAATTTTTCTGTATCTCATTATAAAGGTCAAAAAACTTGGATCTATTCGTCGGAACGGTCAGCCTCAGAAAGAGGTTCAGCGCTCGGAGGGGTGCTTGGCTCAGCACTTAGAGCAGCACTTGTTACTGAAGAGGGTGGATTACTTTTGGCCTCATCCTGATCGGTGAAAGCAACTTTAACTATATTGCCAATGATTGTATCGCCTCCAAATTGATAGGGAGCATAGCGAGATAGAAATGGGTAGATATTCGTTGAAGATACGTATGTTTTATTACGCACATTTTTTCCCGCAAAATCAGCTAGCACATGTTCACAGTTATAGCACATATCGTTGCGAGTGCAAATGTTGATAATTGGTGAATTAGCAATGTCTCTGAAGTCTATGATTTTTTCATTGATGATGATTCTTTTCCCAGTTTCTATTGCATAGCGAAGCAAAATTTCCGTGTGAAGTAAATCCGCTAAAATACAAATTCTATCGTTAGGTTTTTTATTCATGTTTTTAACTTTATAAACGCCATTTACGTAATCGATGACACTGGATGAAAAATTTCGAAGGCTTTCATCTGGGCTTGGTTTGAATGCTTGTATTATGTCGATCATTGAAGCAATCGACAGTTGATCCTGATCATTGAAATAATTTTTTACAACACGAACATATGTGAGGATATTTTCCTTAATTTCATTAATTTTTCTGGCGAATAACCCGCGGAGTAGCTGAGCACAACGGTTTAATTCATCTTTAGCGCTTCCCTGATCCGATTTCGCTCTAGTTCTTTCATATTTCGCTTTGGCTGTTTTATATGATACCCTGAGTTGTTCGTATTGCTCTTTTTCTTTTGGAGTTAATGCTAGGTTAATTTCCAGAATATCAAAAGCATCAATGACGGGACAATTTGCATAACCCGTCACTTGTTTTGATGTTAGTCCGCTAACAAGAAATGCATACGATCCCGCATCGTCTCTTTTGCTTCCAGGAATGTGAAACATTAAAACATTTCTGTCTTTTGCTGCATTTTTATGTGTATCTTCTACTAGCCCACACATCTTTTTATGCATCTCAATATTAAAATCTATGGGAAGATTTTGCGGATCGAGAGTATTGGCTGCAAATCTGCGTTGATTGGCATTAGTAGTCGCGATATCAAATTCAACTGATAGCGCCTGGCTATAAACAAAAACGAACCCAATCATTAACCAATGATTGACGAATTTAGGTATCTTTTTCATTACCATGGGTAGCAATATAATTTATAAAAAATAATTTACGATGAAAAATTAGTTCTGTTTTTTTGAATTCATTTTAAAAATTGAAGTTTTTGTGGATTTTCTAAAAAGTTTTAGTGGTTAAAGTTACTTTTTTTACGCAAAAGTTTTTGCGCCAAGAGTGCAAAAAAAGAAGAGAAAGAGATTTTAGATTAGAAGATTGCGCAGCTATATTTAAGAATTTGGAATGAATATCGCAAATTTTGCCGAAGGGTGTGGATTCAAGGAGGCATTGTGTATTTTGAAATTTCCGTTAAAATTCATCTTATCCTATTTTTTTGATATTTTTATTGACACGGATTATTTTTGGAAATAGATCATTAGATTATGAATGAGCGCAGATGTAAGAAAAATTCCCTGAGG
>JAIRZB010000093.1 GCA_031267435.1 Puniceicoccales bacterium
GGCCGGTACCCCGGGCTGATGCCCGAGGTACCGGCCGTAATCCAGGTCCAGGGGATGGATCCCCTGGCGAAGATTCTAAGGGCGCGTAGCCCTTAGCCAGAGGGCTCCGCCCTCTGGACTCCCGCACGGCGTCGCGGACACCTTGACCTCGTTCCGCGGCCACACCATGCTAAATTTTCGAATGGTGGGGCCGCACCGGTCTTTTGATCAGGCCCGCGGCTACGCCGCGGGCCTGGATTCCTAGGTCATTTTACTTAAAAGTATTAAAGGCCCGCCCGGCGCTTCGCGCCGGGCGGGCCTTAGGGCCACCGGTCGGCCGGTACCACGGGCAGATGCCCGTGGTACCGGCCGTAATCCAGGTCCAGGGGATGGATCCCCTAGCAAGGGGTTGCAAGGGGAAGGATTCCCCTTGCAATTGGCTCAGCCGCATGATCGTTTATTTACTTAAAAACATTGAAAGCCCTGCCCGGCGCGAAGCGCCGGGCAGGGCCCTTTAAATTAAAATATGCAGAAACATAGCCCTAGAAGCAACACTCTTCCATTGCACTACTTTAAAAATATGACTGCCACCCCTTCCAAAGACCCTCGGTTTTTCAACCGAGGGTCGGATGGGATATGGATGGGAAATTCTCTGAAATATAAAATTCTCTAAAATATAAATTTGGTCATCATACTTTTATGGCGTGCCGCCTTATTGTAATGGATGATGCCAACCTTCGCCGCCTTATCCAAATATGAAACATATTCGATCACCGCTCCCCGAATGCCATCTCCCTTACTACCCTCTTTAATAAGCGACATTACTTTCTTAAACTGTGTTCGGAGGCGACTGATAACCATTTGATTTCTCTTCGCACGCTTCTCCGTTTGCTTAATACTTTTTATTGCTGCCTTACTATTAGCCATCCTATTTCTCCTTAATTAAAAATTACGAGAAAAGAAATAACAGCATTGATTGGCCTTGTCAAGTACTTTTTTGCAGAAAAATCCAATTAATCCAAAAATATTTTATTTTTTCTGAAATTTAATAAATGGCCGTCGATATGAAAGCCTTTGAAGTGCTTTGAAAATGCGGCTTAGCGTTGATTTTGTCGAGAATGGTCTGGATTAATTTTTGCAATTGCTTGGCACTAAGCTCAGCATAGTTTTCGGGTAAAATCATGCCGCATGTCACCGAAATGCGTGAAAATGGCTTGGGTAAATAAAATCGATCCCAGGAATTAAAGCGCCATGCACTATGCATCCGGATACCGGCGATGAGGATGGGTACATGTGTTTCTTTGGCAAGCGTGATAATTCCGGGTTTAACAAAGTAACGCGGTCCCCGGGGACCATCGGGCGTAATCGCAACCGTATGGCCTTTTCTAATAGCATCAATCATTTCGATGAGAGCGTTGCGTCCACCCCGTCGCGTCGATCCCCGGATCGCATGAATCCCCATATTGCGATAAACTTCCGATAGCCATGCACCGTCCCGACTCGGACTAATTAAACCATACATTTCCGTTCCCCGAAAATATTTTTGAAAAAGATGGGAGGCTACAAAAAGACGATTATGCCATAGCACACACACCTTCGGCCTGTGGCGATAGGTTCTAACTAATTGTAAACTTTTTTCATCGATTTCAATGCGTAGCGTTTGGGACCACATTTTCAGCCAAATAGTAAGTAATTTTGCCAGTAACTTCTTTACGGGCGACAGACGGCTAATGTGGACATCCATGGGAATAAGTAAAATCTTTAGGGGCATAGTTTCAAACAAATAAAGCGAGTGAAGCGCATACAATAGGGATATTATGGAGATTTTAAAATGCGCATTCCCTCCATGCTAATGCAAAATTTTAAGGGAAAAATATTTGATAATTTTTCCCTAAGGTTTGGAAATAGAAATCGCTTTGCTAGGCACGGTGCTTCGATGGGGAAAAATATTATTGTTAAAATTTTTGTTGTTTTTTTGCGAAAAAAACATATTCTTAGTCACACGATGGAAAACTGTTTAGATACTTTTAGGTCATATGTTAAAACATTGGGCGAAAAATTAAAAATCGAAGGCCTGGATCTCGACGAAAATAATGATTGCTATCTTTCCTTTGACGGTAAATATTTCGTCAAATGCTCACTCGATGTGGAAAAAGAGCAGTTTAATTTGCTTGCCTATATCGGCTCATTACCCGAAGACAAAAGCTGTTTTTATCGCGGAATTCTTGAAAGTTGTCACTTCTGGAGCGATACGGCCGGCGCAAATGTTTCATTGGATCCGGCAGACGGTACACTTGTACTAACCCAATATTCCGATATGAATATGATTAATGGTGATATTTTTTATAGCATTTTGGAAAAATTTATCAATGCGATGGAACACTGGGATAATAAACAACTTGAAGCATGGATGGCGACAACCGACGACGAAGCCGAACCCAATAGTGCCACGGCCTGGCCAAATAGTCTTGGAATGCCGGGAACAATGGCGCTTGGCGTCTAACGGAATTTGAAAATGTCCACCGTTAATACAAATGGCCTAGCCCGTTGCCCTGTTCTATCGTCGGAACGCCTAACATTGCAAGCGATACGGAAAGAAGATTTGGCCACAATCGCTGATCTGTTGTCCGACTATGAAACCGTTTGGATGCTGACCTATGCGCCCTGGCCCTATACAATCCAAGAAACTACGCTTTGGATTAACCACGTCAATAATATGTGCATGCTGGGCGTAGGCTGCTTCTGGGGAATACATGATAGAAAAAATACGTTTATTGGGACAGCAGGTCTGTCGATTTTTCCGGGACATGAAAAAGCGGAGTTGCACTATTGGCTAGGAAAAGCGTACTGGGGGCAAGGATACGGAACAGAAATTACCCACCGTATTATTGACTATACCTTTGTGGATTTAAAGTTAAACCGTCTTGAAGTAAACCATATGTCGCGTAACATTCGCTCACAGCGTGTAATTGAAAAATGTGGTTTTAAACTTGAAGGGACATTGCGTTCCTACGTGAAACGCTTTGGTCAGTTTGAAGATGTAAAGATTTATAGTCAGTTGCGAAAGGAATACGAAATACAGCATGGATAATGAGTTGGAAAACATGAAGCCGGGAACCATGGTCATTTGCCTGCAACGGGTAATCGAAAGATATAAATTTGAAAAGACACTGCCAATTCAAAAACATCAGGTCCACAGCGAAAGGACTATGATTGGATTGCAGGAGATATAAAAAGTATTGACTTTTTGCAAAAAAAATAATCACAAAGGAACAAAATGAATAAAAAATCGATACGTCGTTGTTGGATGGGAATTACCACTTTTTTGACCGCCCTAATTTTCTTCGAAATTGGGAAATGGGTAGGATGTGGCAAATATCGCGATGGTTCGTCCCATTACGTAACGCAAAGGGGTAATTCTTCTGCCACGGGAAAAGATTCTAGACCTGAAAAGTATATCCCTAATCCTGGTCCGGAGGTCCTACGCGCGCTGGAAGAAAAAACAAAGCATCCCACAAAAGAAAGCGATCCCAATTTTTATGGCCTTACACTGGCTCCCATTTTAGGGACCGAACGCCTTGTTTTACGGGGTATGAATTCGCAGGATTTGGATGATTTGGCAAAAATCTTTTCGGATTATGAAACAATCTATATGCTTGCTTTCATGCCATGGCCATTTGATCGAGATCGCGTAAAAACATATATGATGAACTTGAGCTATTCCATAGAGAATGGACGTTCCTTGTATTGGGCGATTACATTACCGGGAGAGGATCGGCTAATCGGCACCATGGGACTAACATTGGATCATGTGCAAAATCGGGCCGAGATGCATTACTGGATGGATAATGAACACCGGGGTAAGGGGTACATGACGGAGGTAGCAAAGCGTGTCATACACTATGTTTTCATAGATCTGGAGCTTAATCGTTTGGATATCAATCATCTAAATGAGAACATAGGATCGCAGCGTGTTATTGAAAAATGTGGATTCACGTTTGAATGCCAGAAGGACGAGTTCTGTAAAAAAGAAAATGAATACAAGCCCATGAAATTTTATCGCATTTTGCGCCGGGAATATTTGAGTGCGCAGTGAAATTAATATGGGCAGAGATAGGTCGAACACTCGATTTTTAATGTGTTTTTGCCCCTATTTCCTCCGGCAATTTCTCCTAGCAATTTAGAGAACTAGCTAGCCATTGGGAGGCACGGAACGGCTCTTAGGATGTGTACGAGAGAGAAATGGGGCAGATATTGGTGATTCCGGATGGGAAAATGGCATCGATAGCACGGCAATCCTAAAGGCCATAGCACAGCTAAATCGATGATATTTTCATTGTT
>JAIRZB010000096.1 GCA_031267435.1 Puniceicoccales bacterium
GCGTCAGCCCGTGGAACCGGCCGCAATCCAGGTCCAGGGGATGGATCCCCTGGCAAGGGGTTGCAAGGGGAAGGATTCCCCTTGCCCTGGCGGGGATTCTAAGGGCGCGCAGCCCTTAGGCTGAACCCCCTAGGAATCGTAAAATATATTTTATTATTTTATTGCGAATTATAAATAAATATTTACTATTTGCGAAGATATGGGTAAAAAGTTTACATTCGGCAAAGGAAAAGAATCTTTGATTACTTTCGGATTGTTATCCTCAGGTTTAAATACGTACGCTACGATTCAAGAAAGAAATGATTCCTATGATCCGGGTCAAAATGCGACAGTCATCAAATCTGCGTACCATTTGCCCAATTTTTCTTCGAATTTAAATGAAATCGATGAGGGACGTTTAAAAAAATTTTTGCGGAAAGTTTTTTACGGTTTCCAATCCCCACGAACTGAACAATCTACAGTAAATCAAAATTTTACTCAGGATTTCCTCGGATTAAACCCGCTACAAGAAGGAGCACTAGTTCATACGAAAGATGAACTCGGTCGAGGTGCTTTTGGTGTCGTCTATTCCGGCTATGCTGGTAGTCCCGACTATGTTGGTAGTCCCGACTATGTTGACAATTCCAGCCATGCTGGTAGTCGAAACGTAATTATTAAGCAAGGACTGCAGGAAGAAGCCCGGCAGGACATGGAAAATGAAAGTAATGCTTTCCGAGAGTTGGCCGATTCTGTCGTTCGAAGATTACAGGAACCAAATCCAAACTATGGTACAGCAGCCGGATTAGGCTCCGTCGCAAAGGTCCTCGGAGTGACCGAAGATGGAAAACTCGTCCAGGAACAAATAGAAGGAGCTAATCTCCAAAAAGTTGTCGAAAGTAACATGCCGCCGTACCAAAATGATTTTCCGAAAAATCTCCAAGAAGCAATAACGATTGCCGCGAATATTGCCAACGGTCTTATCGCCATACATGAAGCAGGATTTGTCCACTGCGACATCAAACCGGATAATATTATGCTCACCCCTGATGGCTATGGGGGTTACCGCGGCCTCATTATCGATCTCGGTCTAATGGTTCGCATTGGACTTCCTTTTCGTAGTGGATCACCCAATGGAGGCCCGGAATACTACCAGAAATACTTTGCCTCTGCCAAATGCCAAGGAAAAATAAATGCGCTGAAAAAAAGTATCGAATTTACTAGCGAAAGTCTACAGAACCAACAAAGTGCTGTTCGAAGACAACAACTTTTAGCGAAAAGAGAAACTCTTTCATATATGCTAGAAACTGTAGAAGAATTGCAAAGATCTTTCCGATTGCCACTTGCACATCCTTCCTTTGATATTTTTGAATTTTCAAGTGTTTTGCCCCTCATTCTATTTGGCAAAGCGGGTCTTAGTGTTCGAAATTTATACTTTGCGGAATCTTTTTTTGGCCCACAATTACCTGCCATCGGCTTCAAATACATACGCGATGCCGCGGTCCTAGGATTCGATGGCTATGAGTATTTTAGAAAAATTTTCGAGGACCTTAATCGAGCCATGCAAATAGCAACGGGCCAAAGTTATCCGCTAGTAATGCTCCATAGATTGGCTTATATTCAGACTAGAATAAGTGCCGTCGATCCCAATGAACGCCTTTCGGCCATCGATATTGTCGAAGACCTGCAACGCATGGCCCTGGCACCCTACTGGGAAAATACTAAGCAGCCAAACGACATTCCCACACCGAAAGACTGTTTTCTCAATGTCCAATGGTAATGTCCCGCTAAAATATGCTCTTCAGATCGCAATTGCGATCTTTTTTTATTTATTGGTAAAAATTATTTCCATGGAAATAAACCATTACTTCCCCGATACACCATTGCTTCTCTTTCATTTTAGCTTGCATTCACATGTTTTTTCATTCTATTTACTATGGTATTTTGCTTGATGGTGTAATGGTAGCACAACTGATTTTGGTTCAGTTTGTCTAGGTTCGAGTCCTGGTCAAGCAGCCATAGTCGTTATGTCCTTATCAATGCCCATCGTCTCCCTGGAAAATGTTTCCAAACAATTTTACTTTCCTGATGGTCAAATTATTCCCATTTTTCAAGGTATTTCTTTTTCAATTGAAACCAATCAGACGATCAGTATTCGTGGCGAATCCGGCTCTGGAAAATCAACGCTACTTAACGCCATTGGCGGTCTTGATGCGCCTTCTTCCGGTTCTATTTTTTGGAAAAAAAAACAAATTACAGGGCTATCGATTGATCAACTCGCTGCGTTGCGCCAAAATTTTATGGGATTCATTTTTCAAAACTCAAATCTTATTCCCGAATTAACTGTTTTGGAAAATATTGTTTTTCCCATTCGCATCGCCGGTCAAAATCCATGCCGCTACCAATCGAAAGTAATGGAACTACTCCAGCGGCTTAATATCACAAAGCAAATAAAACAAATTCCCGAGAAACTATCGGGTGGAGAACTTCAACGGGTTGCCATTGCTCGTGCACTTGTCTTGAATCCACAACTTATTGTCGCCGATGAACCTACTGGCAATTTGGATGAAAAAAATGCTAACATTGCCATCGACCTTTTACTGGAACTTTGCAAAGAATATCATTCTTCTCTCATCCTTGTAACCCATAGTGCAACCTTTGCTCAAAAAATGCAACGATCCTTTGTCCTAAAATCAGGAAAACTTCTTTCTGGCTAAGGGCTCCTCGCCCTTA
>JAIRZB010000031.1 GCA_031267435.1 Puniceicoccales bacterium
TACATTCATTTTTGTGTAAAAAAATTGCCCATTGTTTTGGCGATGGCCTTATTAAAAAAAACGAATGGATGAATGACAATAATCAGGATTTAAAAAAATACAAAGAAGAATGCAAAAAGTTCCACGTAGATCCGAATGATTATTTAAAAAAAAACATATTCAACTACGGCAAGAACGGTGCTAAAGTGGACGAAGAAAGCGTAAAGATGTTGTCTGAACTAATAAAAACTGAAAGTAATAAGGCCTTCAGAAACTCCTGCATTAGATTATTAGAAACTTTGGCAGATGATGGGAATGAATTTGCAATAGAAGCGATGTACGATTTTGGTTTTTGGAAAAAGCCGGAATCGTCCGTCGACGAAAAAACGGAACCCGAAGTATCAAAAGAGGAATCTACTGAAAAACAGGGGGAGGAATATGATTCCTATGTAAGAGAAAGGGCCGAGACCACACACTACGTGACCATGGATAGGAAACCAATAGGTGGAGCGGAGGTGAAAAGTTATAACGGAGGATACATAGTACATGAAGAAACCGAAGGCCGTGGGAGCAGTAGGCGCGGCTGGAAATTGCATATTTCGGCAACTCCAGCATCTGCATTGAAGGTAGTGCAGCTAGTTTTGCCGTTATGTGAGGCGAATAAGATCAAATATAAATTTATACCGAATACGGAGTTTATGCGTTACCAAAATGACTCAAGATGGCGCACTGATTCTCTACTATCTCAAAGGGGGAAATACATTGTGATTTATCCAGATAACGACGCTATCTCGGCAGAGATTGCTAGGGCGATAAATGATGCATTCGTCAAAGCCAAGCTAACACGCAAAGATTTCTTCTATGTGCATGGCAACTTCCGAGTAGGCGGAAGCGGAGGGGTTTACTCAAGGTTATGTGAATACGGAGGCGCAGATGGTCCGGATAGAGGGGTTGCAAATATTCTACAACGTACACTGGAAGAGAAATGCCGCATTGAGGGTAAGGAGGCTAGTGAGTTAGAGCATCCATTTGGACAAATAGGACTATGGCACAGACTGGAGGATATAAGCAATAAAACTGTTAGGGAAATAATGGATTTGGTGAAAAAAGACTACAATATCGAATTGGCTTACTGAAAAAGAGCGGCATATCTCAGCGCTTTTCCAAAAACGGCATATTAAACGAAGAATATTTAAAAATATTGCAAAAAAAGCTTGATGAGAAAATGAAAATCCGATACTGTGCGGCTAGTTTGTTATGGTTAGTTAATTTGCAATAATAGGGAGAAAAATAATGAAAAAAATTGCAATGGTTGTAAGCATGCTGTGTCTGGGGCTGGCGGTAACCTCTTCGACTGCAATGCAGCTTGAAGATGGATTTGACGTTAAGGGATCTATCAAAACGCGTAACGACGCAGCGCGGCTAGCAGAGATTGAAAAAAGAAAGGAAGAGGAGATAAAAAGAAAGGAAGAGGAGATAAAAAGAAAGAGAAAAGAAGAGCTGGAGAAACGTAAGCTCGGACCAGCGGTCGTAACGGTGAAGGACGAAAACAAAGAGGCAGCAGAATCGGATGAGGGAAAGAACGCCTATCTAACATACCCCCCTGAAGACGCGCTTGACATCAAAATGGCAGATAATGCAGAGTTGTTAGTACTCGATAACCTCCTTGCTACGGGGAAAACGAATTCTAGCAGTGTTTTCCCAGCAGGAATCAGTATGGCATATGGAAGCGGTAAAGAAATGGATTACCTGCCAGGTGATATAGAGAGCATTTGCTACCTTAGCACGACAGAGGAGTATCCGCTAGGAGCTGGTAACGTAGATCCAGTATATAAAGAAGTCTACAGCGTGACGACGCATCCGAGAAAGGTTGAGTGGGCAATAAGTGTATTAACCTATACGCGCAATGGCTCGGAAAAGGACGGCTTGGGGCTGGAGAATGGACTGTACGGCATCCCGGACATGAAACGTATGAAAGAGACCCGGATAGCAAATCTGCTAGCTGCAGCAGCGGGCATTAAATACGATATAATCGACATGAATGCGTTTGCGGGGGGAGTCAATGGAATAAGGCTTACCACGGGCACACTATTGGAAACCAATGTCGCGCTTGAATCAACGCCGGTGACCAGCAACATAACTGTGGAGGTAAACAATGTCGATGTAGCAGATGACAGCGTTGGTCTGGGGGAAGTTAGCGAAAGTGACGCGGAAAGGGTAACAGACGAATCGGATAATAGCGAACATAGTGCCAATTATGGGCTTAGAAAAGGTCGGAAGAATCGTCAATATAAGAATAATAAAAACAAGCATAGTGACAAAAAATATAGTGAAAAGAAGTCTAAAAAACAAAAAAAGAACAAAAAATGAAACGACTAAAAAAAAGGCGTTAGCGAACAATGGCCTGGGCAACCCGCATGAGAAACTAGGGTTGGAATGATGCGCCCCCTAGCGTTGCACGTCTAGTACACTAGCTGTTTTCGGAGCGAGTGCATTGCCCCGGGGAGGGATAGGAGGTTTCTATCCCCCCTCTGCAACATCGACTAAACACGGGTTGCTGAAAAAAAGAAACCAATTGGAAACGGCATATCTCAGCGCTTTTCCAAAAACGGCATATTAAACGAAGAAAATTTAAAAAAACATCGCAAAAAAAGCTTGACGAGACAATAAAAATCCGATACTGTACGGCTAGTTTGTTATGGTTAGTTAATTTGCAATAATAGGGAGAAAAATAATGAGAAAAATTGCAATGGTTGTAAGCATGCTGTGTCTGGGGATGGTAGCAACCTCTTCGACTGCAATGATGGACGGCAATACGGGAGAACAAATGGGGAAGGAGCGTTTTTGGGATATTGTCAAAACCTATAATGAACAGGCGAAAAAAGATGAGCTATGGAAAAAGATGGAGAGAAAGCAAGCTATAGAAAGAGAGGAAAAGAAAAAGAAAAAAATAGAAAAATGTAAAATAGACGAGCGGAACAAAGAGCTTGAAGTTCTGGACCTAGTCGTTGCTGAAACGAACTGTAACAATGCAACCAACATGGATATAGGGAAAGACGATGCGAGGGCTCTTCCGACGGCTGGGGAACACATTAGAGAAACACACGGCCAAAACGAAAACTCTGGTGTATTTACTACGACTACGACTATGACCTCGAGTGAGTACAAATCGGAAATGTTTGAATGCCTAATGACGGAGGCGAAAAACGAGGGTACGTCGTCGGCGGGCGGGATCAAGAATGAAGAGAACTATAGTGCATCTACGACTACTACTACTACGACTGCGGCTGAAATAAAGAACAGGATTGACTACAATACGGTAACGTTTGCATACCTAACCATACGCGTAAATAGGTAAACTTGACGAAAGATTTGTTAACAAAAGGAGAAAACTACGCCCTTTTAACCCCGTTAGTCTATGAAATTCCTCTTCAGACAGGTATTCTATACTTGCAAACTTCATTCACTTCCCCCTTTACTACAACAATTCCTAATCTCTTACCATAATTGTTGCTGGTTTCGAAAGAGGGCTAATGTTTTACGAAAATGGTCTATGGCTGTGCTTGTAAAAACCAAAAAAAAGCCCTCTCAATCTCTAAAATCGATTATGAGAAAAAATTCAATGTCCGTTTCACATTTGTTTGATGCTGTAAAGAAAATTCTTCATGCCTAGGCCCTGGTCCCTGATGATTCGACCATTTACAGCGACAAATGGAAAGCGTATGATGACCCGTGGGATATAAGAAACATTCCCGCAAACGTAGTGATGACGTTTTTGTTAATGGAAGAATGCATACGAATGGCGTTGAATTTCTTGGGAGCGACTAAAAGCAGACTTTCTATAAATTGCTGTTGAGTAGGCCAAAAAATCTCATTTCTAATCTAGTCTTGAGCCTAGAGATATTAATTTATTTGTTAATACGTAGAAATGGACGTTCGCAATGACAAATTTTGCAAGATATATTTTTCAGTTGTTGTTTTTTTCATGTATAGCAACTGGATGTGCGAATCATCAAATGGATGAGCTTCCGACGGACGTCAAGAAGACTCAGTGGAAAGACGGCTCCTTTTACAGCCTTGGCAGCTACGAATATAAATATAAAGATAAGCTGCTGGATTTATCAGATAATCTTCAATTGAAGAATTTATGCCTTGGAAGCTCTGCATTAATTCAGCAAGTTAAGGCGCCGTCGTCGTTGGTTAATCTTATTATATCCAGCAATGTTACCATAGAAAAATCGTTGAACCTTTCAGCTGCCAAAAGATTAACGACTCTAGTCGTAGGATCCGGCAGCCAGCTCACGGATCTAAAATTGCCGGATTCCATCGTTTGTCTTTATATTAATAGTCGTGCGCAGATCCATGGAAAATTAGATTTGTCTCCATGTCGTCAATTAAAGTTCTTGATAATCGAAAATGAAGCGCGATTGGATAATCTCATTCTGCCTCCGTCTTTGTTAAATCTGTCCATTGCTTCCGGCGTACATATAAATGGCCTATTAGACTTATCCAAATGCACTAAATTAGAAATTTTCGAGGCTGAGCCTGGATTACATCTAAGAAATGTTCTCTTTCCGCAGCAGTTGAGAAAAATTACTTTTGGTGAATCTTCCGTCGTGGATGCAAAGCTTGATTTATCAGGTTGCAATCAACTGGAGCACCTCGTGATAGGGGATTACGCAAAATTTTCTAGCGGCTGCCAGCTGCCTTTAGCTCTGAAAACGCTAATTATTTGCCCAAACGTGCGAATTGCCGGAGGATTGGATGTTTCTCGTTGTCGGCAATTGGAGGAATTACATATTTATTACCAAAATAGCGCTCTAGATTTGTCGAATTGCAAAAAGTTAAAGGAACTGTGGATCAGCGACCGTAGTCCAATCGGCATGAACTCATTAATTGCGTTGGAAAAATTACGAATTAGCGGTGGCTCGCGTCTGTATCTGAAAGAAAAGCTAGATCTATCTCGGTGCGTTAATTTGAGTTCATTTGTGATAGAGGACGGCGTTGTGATACTAGAAGATGTCGATCTTTCGGCTTGCGAAAGGTTGTCTAGTATAAAAATTGACGCAATACAGGTGGAGCTGCAGAAGGATTTAATCTTGCCGGAGTCGCTGACTCGGCTAGAAATTGGATCCCAGGTCAAGATAAAGGGGAAAATCGATACTTCTCGGTGTAAAAATCTTAAGGATTGCAAGATATGCTCCTTCACGCTGAAAAGTTGGATTTAGAGGAGATACGGAAGGAATCGTTGATTCTGGATCGCATTTTTTCGCACGGCTGTTTCATAAATTTTTTTATGAATAAGTGTTCATTAATTAATTTTTATAATTACAAACGATTACACCAAAATTTGGGTTACAAAACTCCCTATGAAGTATATACTGACAGTTGTAAATCCAGGAGCTTTGTCTATGCCAAACTGGGTATCAACGAGCCTCTAAATCCACCCTAGAGTGGTCCTAAAATCGGGGTACACCATACTGTACTCTCGACAGTATAAAAAAGGATTCCGAAGTGAAAATTTTGTACAATTGCGCCGAAGAAAATATAAAAACTGCTCTTATGATGACGAATAATGGTCCGATGTGTGGAATTTTAG
>JAIRZB010000046.1 GCA_031267435.1 Puniceicoccales bacterium
TTTTTTTATTTTTTCTAACTTTGCCCGATCTTCATCTGTTGCTGTCTTAAAAGCTGCTTGTTCGACATCATTGAGCCCAGTATCTATTTCAGTGTTTAATCTGTGTGCCAAAGAACCTAATCCATTTGAATGGAAAGCATCAAGATCCATTATAACAGTAGGAGGTAGATTTGGGTTGTTGTGATTGAAAATAAGAAATGCGGTATAACTTTGTCCATCATGATATACTGTTTTTTCATGAATTTCACCACTAACAGTTATACCATTACTTGTCACATGACCAATTGGACCGCCCAATATTCCTGCAAGCGCACATTCCTTTTGATCGTTCTGAACACGTCCACTATCGTCCAATGTAAGTCTTTTATCCTGTGCGGATTTTGTATCTGGCTCCATAGTAAAAGGCTTATACATGACTCTTCCAGGCCACGGCATTTTATTAGCAATAGGATCCTTTATTTGCGGAATGACTCCTTCGGGAAGCTTGTCACCCCAACCTGTAATTAGTTGCTCTATCACTTCCGGCGGAGCTCCACTACTTATGGCCGCCATATTACAAGCTATTGATTTAACCGTATTTCTCACGTTCGCAGCAATCTTATCCTTTTCGCTTTGTGGAATGTTGGGATCGTTGTATATTTTCTCCAATAATTCCCCTGCTTTTTCTCGATCCGCTTTCGGCAATTTTGGATCTTTCATGGCATCAAGTAACCCATCGACTATTTCTGGAACGACTTTTCCATTATCCCCATATTCCGCAAAAAGATTCGTAAGGGGCCTATTCGTGTCCCGTTCTTGGGCACTAATATTACTATTCACTATACATAGACTTAATAAAGCCTCCCCTCGCTGCGTTATTGAATTTCCTGCCCCCTTCGCCATCTCTAAACATTCACTTGTAAATTTTTCCAAATCAACACTACCTTTTTTAGTTCCATGTCCTCTAGCTTCACTATATAACTGAGCCTTTTGTTCCATCGAAAAATTTCCCTTTGCTTTCCACTGGTTTTTCAAAACGGCATGTCTTAAATGTTTTCTTACATCTCCTTGTTTTGAAGTACTAAACTTTCTTGCATTGCCTTTTACAACAGCTCTATCCTTTAGTTTACTTTTTATGGTAACTTTCGTAGGCCTAAACAGTCCAGTTTTTATTACTTCGATATTATATGTTACACCATTTATTGTATGCGTTCCAAATTTCGCTACACCACGATTGCTTCTCGCTTCATTACACAATTTCCCTACTTCGCTTTGCAATGCTAATAATTCATCGCTAATGTTTCCATGACCACCTCCTATTGCACTCATTTTTTATCCTTCTAGTTGCAGGGATATTACGATTAATTTATTATTTTACGAGTTTTATCTTCTTCTTACGAATCTCCGTTTTTCCTTAAATAATTTCCATTATTTTTATAAATAGACATACCTCATTATTCGATGTAATCGCACGCTTGAGTGGAATTTTTTCATTTGCGATAGAATTATTTCACTTGCGATGGAATTTCTCCATTCGCAGTGGAATTTTTTTTCAATGAAATAGAATTTTTCCATCCAAAGTGGAAAATTTTCACCCCCGAAATCAATTTTACAAAAAATAAATGAATCGCAATTGATTTACCTTATTACAAGTTTTTATCTTCTATTTATCTCCCTTGAGCAATTTCCGGTATTCCTGTAGATAGGTACGCACCTCGCCCGAGGTAATTACACGCTCGGGAAATGCTTTTTTAGCCATCTCAATGTAGCGATGACTCTCATCCGATACCATCTCCAGCCAAAACTTTCCCTCCATGTCGTAAACATATTCGTAGCGTAGATCGCAATTCCATAGACGTACAAATGACAGCGTCGTCACCTGATCCTCCTCCCAATCCCTGGATAGGAGCGTCGGCGGCATATTGCCATCGGACATAACCTTTGCCCAGATTTTTAATAAATTCTGCACAGGAATATCAAATAAATTATCATAGTGTAAAAACTGATCCATCATGCAAAGCAAATGCCCCTTAAGTCCGCGATAGCCGCGACCGGCCCCACTGCGATGGGTCACCCAACCTGGAATACTCCCCGCTAATAATGCCGCCTTATGATACATAAAACGATTGCAGTGCTCAAAATACGCCGAAAATGATTTGTCATTGAAAGACTCAAAATTGCGACGAATAATGGTGATCATTTCCTCCTGGCCATAGCGAATGCTCGCAAATCCATTAAAATTGCGCAAAAAATCGAGTTTCAATGAAAAATAAATGATCGGTCGCGGATGCTCACCGCGGGATGTCGCAAATAAAACGCGGGGCGAAATTACTCCTGCCCGTTCCATCTTCCCATCCGGATGAACGAATAAAATGGCGATGTGTTGCAATGTCTCACTCGAAGCTTCGTTATTGTAAAAAGCAAGCGGTTCCGATCGAAATGGACCAATGCCAGGAATAATTCCTGTCATTTTACTCAATTCTTCGAATATATTTTTAATAATACCACGCGTGCGTACACGAATAATCTCCACATCCATTCTGTGTTTCCAATAAGAATTCGTAAAATCCTGTCAAAGAAATATCCTTCAAATAATCCCGAAAGAAAATCGATAATTCTTCACTAGAAATTGGCCCCTGCTAGCATTTTGTACCTATTTTATGTGAAAATAAATAGAAAAATCGAAATAAAATTGCATCGTTTAAATCGAGCCGCTTATAATTTTATTATTTTATTTGAAGTTTGCTAAAAATTTCATTTTAGAATCTATCGCAATCCGTTGCGCCACCTTTCCATGAAAGTACATAGGAATTCGTATATACTGTACCACCACCTTTCGGTATCGTTTCACAAATTTTGTTGGTCATCGTATTTGTACCATATTTTTTCAAGGCACATTGATTTCCCGTGCCCAAATTATTATACCACTCCACGTGGCCATCTAAAAATGCAATAAAACCACCTTTGCGGCCAAATACACCACCTCGATCAAGATTAATCGTCGAATCCGCCCATGTTCCAGGCGCCGTATCCCAACCGCGCAGACCCCGGGAATAGGCTATGGGAATCTCACTGGCATTCTTGAAAAAATCCTCATTTGTACAACTATTGGCCGCAACAACTGCACAAACACTAACCGGAAACCCACGCTGTCCCCGGAAGCTGGTATCGATCTTCGCCGACGTTATCTTTCCATCCGTATTCCGTTGAATATCACAAATTTTTGTCGGCATCACCCCTCCTTCTCTTTCGTACTTTCTGACCCTGTAGTCGAAATCCCATACCCATGCTTCGATATCCGTTAGGTAGCTGTCCTTCGCTAAAACGGCCGCAATCAATGTGACATCGAAGCCTGCCGATTCCGCTTCCGCGACGGCACCTAGCTCCAACCAACGGATCGGATGACCTGTGTCCTCCATATACTGCCGATAGGCATTCACAATCGTCCTTAAACCGCTCACCGCCTTCGCTTTCTGCGCAGCTTCGCTTAAACTACTTATTCCCCGGAAAGCAATGGCTAACAATATTCCAAAAATCGCTAGGACAACTACCATTTCAACGAGCGAAAATCCATAGCAATGCCTCTGTTCTCTATGATTCAACCGCATTCCTCCTTCAAAATTCCTAGCTCCCTTTTTCCTCTCGCTCACCGATGAGAATTTGAATAAACTCCGGTAAATCAGGATTAATCCCATCCTTAAACTTTAGCCCATCGGTAAATGTTACCTTCGGCGAAGAAGCTGAGGCCTCCGAATAGCCATATTTTAACCCTTTGCAATTTTTTAATAGGATAATGTGTTGCAAGGAATCACTCCACTTTCCTGTTCCCTCTTCCCCGTGAAGCCCTTTCGGCTTATCTCCAGGAGCTAAACTGCGGTAATAAAGTCGCAGCTCGGAAGATACGGCCGACTTTAGCTCCGGCTGATCTCCTTCAAATTTTAGCCAACACTCCGTAATACCTCCATTATTATTGACTACAAAGGGTAAATGATTCAGGGTCTGCCAATAGAAAGCAACTTCCGAATTGGAAGTACCGGGAATGACTTGCTCCCCCGTCAACTTGCGAAAGGTAATTTTTTCCGAAGATTTTGGTTGAGATAACCCATTGATCACCATGGAAACTTCGTTAATCATAAATCTTGTGAGGGCCATTTCGGTATCGAATTGTTCCTTTAATTGACTATCCGATGTGCTTTGCCAAATTTTCATATAGGACATCGTTGCAGCAAACATTCCTCCAATTGCAATGGTCGCAATCGCCAAGCCAACAAGCATTTCTATTAGCGTAAAACCATTCTTTTTATTCATAACATCACTGCCCATACTATAAACCCTCCCGCAAAAAACAATCACAAAAAAATTTAAGTATCTTTATTTTTTCGAAAAACTTTTACTTTGCATAATAAAAATATCCAATATAATGGGATATCATGAATGACATTAGACGCCTTCCACCGGGAATAATAGATGCTTCCTTCGATACACAAGACTCAAAAGTAAACACTCCGCCGGCCCAAGCCATCGGCCAAGAAAGGAAGGATGATGCAATATGTGATCAATCCGGCCAATCTCCCCATGTCTCACAGGACCATGGGCTAGGAAATGTACAAAATGGTAACGTTATCGATAAAATTTGTGATGGTATTACAAAAACTTTTGACGGCCTAGGACGTATCTTGGGTGCCATTCTCAAGGGATTGGGGAAGTTAGCAGCCCCAGTTCTCGAAGGCGTTTTGGATCTCATTAAAAGTTTGGTTGAAAAATTAAAAGAAATTGTTAATTATTCCCGATCGGATGTTATACCGCTTGCAACCAATGCCGCCCATGCCATAGGAGAAGGCTCCTCTGCAGTAGGACAAATCGCCTTAAACATTCAAGCAGCTCCAGCAATTGCCCTAGGAGGGGGAATAGCAGCCATTTCACAAAATCCAACCGATAGCCAACAAGAAATTTTATAAATATCACCATGAACGAAACTGAAAAAAAAACGGCCGCCCTAATATCTAAAGAATCACAGGAAACTTTGGATGTTATTCGGAAATTGATTGAAGAAAGCGTTGAAATTCCCGAAGATGCGAAAAAAAAAGCATTCAGAGAATTGGAAAAAACGAAAAATAAGATCGAAAAAATGATTTCTAAGGAATCGGGAAATCATACAAGCTTCTCACCGACAGTTTAATTACTCTGAAAATAATGACGGATTTTTCCTTGGTAGCGTGATAACCAAAAAGAATTCCAGTCCTATCAGTTGTTTTAACCTAGAAGAATAATCCATATCTCCCCCGTAACAAATGGTGTAGTAATAAAGTATAGCGCCAATGCGAATGATATCACCCTTGATACCGCCTGCCATAATTATAAAAACAATTCACAATGTCCCATTTTGAAAATGATCCATTGATTCCCATATAATAAACTTGATATTAGTCATTAGATAGTATCCTTCACATGGAGTTCAACTATAGATATGTCTACGACATTCTTCAACGAAAACAACATTCTATGCAAAGTAGTACTGCTTAGTGTTGCATTGTTGTTAAATGCTTGCACATCCGATAAACATAGGCGCAAAGCTGATTCCATCCCAGACAAGATCACCTTTTGGGATAACGTCAAAAAAGGAGCCAATATTTTCAATACCTGCGTATCGCGGGAAGATATAAGAGCGGCAAAAGCCTATGGCATACGGTTTATTCGCCTTGCCCTCGACAAATTCCCCAGCAAAAGACGGGATTTTCTGATGGGAGATGCCGATTGTTACCATGCGCTTGATCCGGACGATTTAGCATTTTTGCAATCGATTCTCGATATGCTTACCCAAGAAAATATGCCCGTCGTTGTAACGATGCTCAGCCTTCCCGGATCGCGTTGGAAACAGTTGAACGGGGACAGGGATGACTTGCGCATTTGGATGGATACAGAATTTCAACGGCAAGCCGCTTGCTTTTGGCGAGATTTAGCGATGGTACTACGCCAATACCCGATCGTGGTCGGATACAATATTCTAAATGAACCCCATCCCGAGCGCTTGTTTGATCAGGAAAATTGTCACACCGATCAAGTTAATCAAGAAAAAGTTCAAAGGTTGTTGTTTGATTTTAATAGCTTGATCGCTAGCAGCATAGAAGAAATCGATCCTCATACACCAATTATTATCGATAGCTCCAGCTATGCCGATCCCAATACATTCAAAAATTTGCAGCCCCTAAAAAATTCAAACATCATCTACTCCTTTCATATGTATGAGCCCTACGAATATACAAACCATAAATATAACAATGGGCAATATATTTATCCGGGAAAAGTAGAAGGAAAATACTGGGACAGGACAGCATTAAAACAATATATGGGTTCCGTAAACGATTTTCAAAGACAACATGAAATCCCAGCAAATAGAATTTTAGTCGGTGAATTTGGCGGCTATCGAATGCAAGGTGGGTTATCCCAATATTTTGAAGACTTGATCGCAATCTTTGAAGATAATAACTGGCACTGGGCTTTTTACGCACTTCGTGATAACTGGGACGGTATGGACTATGAGCTTGGCGATCAAAAATTACCCTGGGAATACTGGGAAGCTCAGGAAAAAGGAAAAGATTTTCCATTGGAACGAAAATCCTCCCATCCACCGTTTGCCGTATTAAAAAATGCGCTAAGTAATAAGGGCTCCTCGCCCTTAGAATCCCCGCCAGGGGATCGCTGACCTAAGGGCTGCGTGCCCTTAGGAATCCCCGCCAGGGAATACCATGCCCTGGACCTGGATTACGGGGCATACCACGGCAACGCCAGAGGTATGCCCCGCAGGGGCCAAGGCCCCCGCCCGCGGCGAAGCCGCGGGCGGGGTTTTATTAAGTGCTGAAGCCCCCCGGCCCAACCATGCGAAATTTCGCATGGTTGGGCCGCTGACCGAGGTCAAGGAGTCCGTGACTCCTTGCGGGAGCCCAGAGGGCAGGGCCCTCTGGGGAAGCCTCCTTGCGGGGTATGGGGCGGAGCCCCATGGCAAGCCTCCTTGCGGGAGTCCAGA
>JAIRZB010000013.1 GCA_031267435.1 Puniceicoccales bacterium
CCTTGGGCGATTTGACTGCGCTGTCAAGATGTTTTCTGGAAAATAATCTCCCGAATCTGGTTTTTATGGAAATCATTTCCTAAATCTAGCAGGCCTTGAATTGCCTGTGGTAGTAGGACACTACGAGAGAGCTGTGTGTCGGGATACACAGAACAATGAGTTTTATAAATATTAATCATATTAATTTGTCCCATTCTAAAAATAAAAACGAATATTAAATTTGTGTAATAAAAAACTCCAAGGTATACTTTTTTTATTGAATCAATGCGACAGTTGTCAATAAATGATAGAATTTTAAAATGGTGGCGTCCAATGAAATAATCCTTAAAAAATTTTGCCACGAAATAAAAAAGCTATGTCTTAGATGTCTGAAAAAGAATGTACGCCGTGATTACCTGCGGCAATACGAAGCGATAATGTGAATATTAGAACGAATTACAAAAGTGACGACGAATTTGTCGCTCCTATTCCATTCCAAAATCAGTGGCAAGTAAAAGAATATGGAAAATATAGCCTTTACAACTTAAAGGATGACCATGCCAATTTTGACGACGGATATATCGTTTGATTTGATGGGAGTAAATCAATCCTTAGCCTATGGCCATCAATGTTAAATATATCGATACTTCCGTTGCCCATGGACGTAATGCGAAAAATAACGCCAGAAATACCAATCGCTCGCTTAGGTAATCCCTGACTTTATACCGGCAAAGTGAAAAATTGTTGTGAAATTTTATTAAACTATTTTCCCGAAAACAGTCGATGCACCGTACCGCTCGATTTCAATGTTAATTAATTGCCCGATTAAATCTTCCGTGCCACTAAAAATTACTTTTTTGTGCTCAGGTGTGTAACCTTCGAATTGTCGTTCACCTCGCTTTGCAGGAGATTCTACCAAAACTTCTTTTACTTTCCCAATCATGGATTCATTGTATTGCCGAGAATAATGCTCGACTTTTTGAAGTAAAATTTGATTGCGCATTTCCTTGATCTCCTGGGAAATTTGGTCGCCAAATTGCTCCGCAATCGTTCCAGGACGGATGCTGTATTTAAATATAAATCCCATGTCAAATTTTATTTCGTCGAAAAGTTCGCAGGTTGCCCGAAAATCATCCTCCGTTTCCCCGGGAAATCCAACTATCATATCCGTCGAAATTGAAATCGTTGGAACAATTGTCCGCAATGCCGTAACAATCGATGAAAATTGCTCCACTTTGTAGGGACGTCTCATGGCTCTTAGAATTCTATCGGAACCACTCTGTAACGGTAGATGGACATGGGGACAAAGTTTGGACAATTTCCCGTAGGCATCGATAAGGTCGAATTTGAAACCTTTAGGATGCGGCGATAGAAAACGTATGCGACAAATACCTTCGATGCTTTGCACTTTTTCTAAAAGTTGAACAAATGGGCTTTTCCTATCCATAAATGGCATCCGTCGCATGCCATAATTGTTGACAATTTGCCCCAAAAGTATGACTTCCTTTGTGCCGCGTTCGGCAAGCCATTGTATTTCGTGGATAATATCTTCCATGGAACGGTACCGTTCCGGGCCCCTTGTCTTGGGAACAATACAGTATGCACAATGCATATTGCATCCCCGCATAATTGATACAAACATCGATGCTTTAATTTTCTTTTCATCGTGTGCTGCGGCAAAGTCTCGGTCAATCGATCCCATTTCAATGTCAATAATACGGCGGTTTCTGTCGCGTAACAGCTGGTCGAGATATGTCGGAATTTTTTCAGTGCGGTTGGGACCAACAATGAGACGCGTGTTTGGCGATTTTTTACATAAAATTTCACCGAGATTTTGAGCCATACACCCTAGAATGCCAACAAGTTTTTCTCGATTTTTACCGCGAGAAATTAAATTCGATTTGCCTATTGCTTTGGCTTCCGCTTGCTCCCTTACACTGCATGTGTTCAGTAAAATAATGTTCGCAGAGTGCTCGCTGCTCACCATTTCATAACCCCCATTGCGTAATATCACTGCCAAACTTTCCGATTCCCGTTCATTCATCTGGCAACCATAGGTCCGAATATATACCCGTTTTTCCATGCCTCCTAGCACGATTGGGAAAATGATTGGGGCGTAAATTAAAATCTATGATAAAAGTGAGTTGCGGACAACGTCTGCGATATTTTGGTGCACCCGTGCGGCTTCGCCGCAAACCTTCGGAGAAGGTTTAAGAGGCTTTGCCTCTTACGGGTGCACCAAAAACCACCAACCCTGCTTTCGGTGTAAAATCCTCTAAAAGTTAACGTAAAAATTACTCCTGTTCCGGCTTTAGGGAAGGAAAAAGGATAACATCCCGAATGCTTTCGGCGCCAGTCAATAGAACGACGAGACGATCAATACCGATACCCATGCCTCCGGCGGGCGGCATACCATATTCGAGGGCCCGTAGAAAATCATTGTCTAAATTTTGAATATCTTCGCCAATTTGAGCTTCGAACATCTGTCGTTGAATGAAAGGATCATTTTGTTCCGAATATGCCGGTGCGATTTCCTGACCATTAATACAAAGTTCGAAAACATCAAGTAATTGAGGATTATTCTGGTTTAATTTTGCAAGTGGGCAAAGTTCTTTGGGTAATTGCAAAACAAAAGTTGGATTAATTAAATTGGGTTCGACGAGTTTGCTATAGACGGCATTGGTAATTTCAAAATCTTCGGCATGGGCATTGACTTCGATGGAATATTGCTGACAAGTTTGCAATTTTTCTTCTCGGGACCGAGAAAACCAATGGGGATCGTCCAATGCTTGGGCAACCAAATCGCCGTAATTTGCCCGATGCCATTCGCTTCCCAATTCAATTTTCACGCCATCGTAGCGTGTAATTGTTGTGGTACCGAGGACGGTCATGGCGAGGTGTAAAATCAAACTTTGGACGAGTTCCATCATACCCAAATGGTCGGTATAGGCCTGGTAGAGTTCGATCATGGTGAATTCGGGGTTATGCTTACGGGAGAGGCCTTCATTACGGAAGACGCGACCGATTTCAAATACGCGATCAAAGCCAGCGACGAGCATGCGTTTCAGATAGAGTTCGAGGGCAATTCGCAAATAGAAGTCGTGATTGAGGGCATTCATATGGGTTACGAAGGGTTTAGCGGCGGCGCCACCGGCGATGTGGTGGAGCATGGGTGTTTCGACCTCGGTATATTCGCGATCCCAAAGAAATCGACGAATTTCTCTAATAATTTGTGTGCGTTTGAACGCACGGTCACGGGATTCGGCATTGACGATAAGATCGAGGTAGCGTTGGCGATAGATTTGATCATCGTTGACGAGACCGTGCCATTTTTCGGGAAGCGGGCGAAGGGATTTAGAAACCAGAGTAATTATTTTTGCGCGGATGGTAATTTCTTCGGTTTTAGTTTTAAAGAGGGGACCGGTAACCCCAATAATATCACCGATATCGAATTTTTTAAATTCGGCGTAGGTCGATTCATCGAGGTCATTTTGGGAAACGTAGACTTGGATTTTTCCATCTCGGTCGAGGAGTTTAATGAAAGCTGCCTTACCCATATCGCGGAAAACGACAATCCGGCCAGCAATAGAAAATTGTTGATCAGAATTTTCGGTATAGTTACTAATAGCTTGGTTACTGGTATGGATTTGGGGGCAATTTTTGCGAAAAGGATCGGAACCCTGGGCACGCATTTGGGCAAGTTTTGTTTTTCTGACGGTAAAAACATCGCTTGTGTGAAAATCATCAACAAATAGGGACTTCATTGTAAAAACCACTCAAAGAAATTATTGTAACTAGGAAAGAAAAATTTAAGGAAACGACAGGGCTTTGCCAAATATTTAGGATTTGAATAGGTCCGATTTATCGATTTCGTTTGCTTCTTAAAATTTTTCCTTGGGAGGAAACATGTTCAGAAAATAAGACTAACGGAAAAATGCGTGTAACCCTACGCATCCTAACAATGATAAAAAAGTACTAACCATCCAAAATCGTACCGTAATTTTTGTTTCATGGTATCCCGACAGTTCAAAATGATGGTGAATGGGGGCCATCCTAAAGACGTGCCGTTTGTTACAGAACTTATAGAAAAATACTTGTAAAATATCCGATAGTGCTTCAATCACAAAAATGCCGCCTGCAATGACGAGATGAAATGGATGATTCGTTAAAAATGCGATGATCCCGATCAGGGCTCCAAGGGAGAGTGAGCCTATATCTCCCATGAAAATCGCTGCTGGATAAGAATTATACCACAAAAACACAATCACAGCACCTAGAGCCGCTGCACAAACGACCGCCAATTCACCATTTCCAGAAATGGGAACACAGGGTAGGAACATTGCCATTTGCGCATTCCCGGTGGCAATGGAAACTACGGCTAAAAAAAGTAAAACAGGAATGGCGCAACCCACTGCGAGACCGTCGAGTCCATCCGTTAAATTGACGGAATTGCTAGTGCCAGCAAGTACGAAAAAAAGAAAAATTGCAAGTAAAATTGGAGATGAAATGGTAAGATATTTATTAGTAAATGGAATGGGCATGGTGGTGTATTGTTCCCAAAAATCCGGGAAATAACGCAGCGCTACAATAATTCCTACGGATGCAATGAGTTGAATGAGTAATTTAATGCGTCCAGGCATTCCTTTTACGTTTTTAGCGCGAATTTTAGCAAAATCATCGATGAAGCCCATGGCAACACAGAGAAGATAGTTGCAAAGCGTAATCACAACCTGCGTATTCCAATGCACAGCAACCGCAGTTCCCACAAGCGTTGCCGCAATAATCATAATGCCGCCCATGGTCGGTGTATGTGCCTTTGGGCTATGCAAAGTGGCGAGATTGCGAACTTCCTTTTGGTCGCGAAAAACTTGTTCCAATTTCAATTTCTTAAAATATTTTATAACCACTGGGGCAAGAATAGCCGCCACTAAAAATGATATGGAAAATGCTAAAATCATCCGTCCTAACACGCATATCAGTTCCGTCAGGCTATGGACCATTTGTTCGCACGCTTCATTAAAGAAAAACATAAAAACCTAATTCATTTAATTATCCGATAATATTTTTCAAGATTGCAATACTATTTTCTCGCATGCATTAAAAATTTTACGACCTTTGAAGCATATGAATACTTTTAACCTCCTATTGGAACGATATCCGCCGTTGAATATCTGCTGCGGTGCCATTGTGCATGCATGCGATATTTTAGTAACTTCTTTTAAAATGGGTGGGAAATTATTGATTGCGGGCAATGGCGGCAGCGCAGCCGATGCGGGACATATTTCTGGGGAATTATTGAAAAGTTTTCATAAAAAACGGTCCATTCCGCAGGATATTGCCGCAAAGATTGGTCCAGAAATGGCTTCGAATTTGGAGGGAGCGTTGCCGACAATTCCACTACCCGATTTGATTTCCTTCCACACGGCTTATGCGAATGATCGCAGCGCAGAATATAGCTTTGCGCAGCTTGTTTTAGCTTTGGGAAACGAAAATGATGTGCTATTGGCCCTATCGACTTCTGGAAACTCAAAAAATATTATCCACGCGATTCGGGTCGCTCTGGCGAAAAACTTGAAAGTAATTGGTTTAACTGGGCGTAGCGGCGGTATGATGCACGCTTTATGTACGGCATGTATTTGTGTTCCCGAAGATGAAACCTTCAAAATTCAGGAATTACATTTACCGATTTACCATGCGCTGTGCCAAGCCATTGAAGCTCATTTCTTCTGATTATTCGTTAAATTTTATGATACGTTGGGGAAAAAATTAAAAATATTCGAAAAAGAAAACTTGCGGTTTTTGTACAAGTAATTTCATAGAAACCATGATTTTAGCGACAGCGACGGAACATGCATCGGGACGCGCGCCGGGGGTGGAAATGCTTATTATGCTCTTTCTATTCCTGGGTATGTGGTTTATTCTCATTGCTCCACAAAAAAAGAAGCAGAAAAAACATGAGGAAATGATTAATACCCTGGCGAAGGGCGATAAGGTGCTGACCATGGCAGGAATCTTTGGCGAAATTTGTGATGTAAAATCCGATCGCTTTGCCGTAAAAGTTAGCGAACATACCACATTGGAAATTCATCGCTCATGCATCACTACAAAATTATAATTTTTTTTCTTGCGTTTTTTTAAGTTTCTGCAAGTCAGGAGATGCTGTGTAGAATATTTTCTTATTCATGAAGTTATACCGAACCGATAAGTTCTGGAAATATTTTTAAGGGACTTATCGGTTTTTTATATATTTATTTTTTTGCTTTTCACTTATAAATCGCGGTTTTTTATCTTATTTACCTTATTTTTATTTTTTAACAATAAATATATTGTAAAAATAAATTTACACGCTATGCTTATGACATCCGATAGGGAAAGCAAATATGAAAAAAATAATAAATATAGCAATGGTGGTAGGGGTTTCCATAGGACTAAAAGGATCAGTACCGGATAGTACTCCCCTAATATTCGGAGTTGACCCACCCTATGTTGCGCCGCTGCCTCCATCTATGGAAAATATGCCCCTTGTATTCAAAGATGGGCATGGATTCCATGTGGCACCATGGTTCAAAGCGATCCAGCCCGATTTGCTGCACCTGATCAAACGTAGCTATATGATTACGAAACGGGAAAATAATGGCACATTTCGCAATGAGCATCGCATGCTGCTTGGAGATCCGGCATTTTACATTCCGGAAACCGATCACCGGTGGATTTGTGATCGAAATTTTACCGGTATCCACGGCAAGCTTAATTCTCATATTGGTAGTGTATTAAATGTTGCCTTTGAAGCGATTACACTTGGAAAATTTTCTCCCGAAATTGATTTTCCAGGATATGTCGCAACACTAAAAACTGACCAGTGCACTGTTATTTGCGTGACATTGCGTGGAAGTCAAGGGGAAGATTTTCAGCCAGGATCGGGGCTACTTAGTGCCAGTTGGGCGACAAATTATGATGCGGGATCGCTGGAAGTCGATCCGGAGTTGTACGGATTTGTCGGAAGAATGCACGGTGGCTATCTGACAAAAATAAACTCTTGCAATTTGCCGATGGAAGCATTCGAACAAGTAGTTGCCGAGCGTGAAGTCAATAATCCTTTACAATCGAGGGAGGATCTAAATTTTATTTATCCGCTTTTTGAAAGTATTCAGCACGCCATAGAACAAATTCCTGAGGATGAGCGCAGCAATATTCGTTTCATTGTGGCAGGCCATAGTCAGGGAGGTGGATTAGCTCAAGTTGTTTTTCCACTCATTATTAATCAATTTGGATGGATGATTCACGGATTTATCAATAATGTGGAAACGCCGCGATTTTTTGGATATTTTTTATCGGCTCCGCGGGTTGTCGCGGACCAGGAAACGGTTAATAATTACAATGCGTTGGTGGGTTGCGATAATATGATTAATCATTTTGCCTTTCGCGATGTCGTTACGATGGCTTGTCTTCATGGCTATAGAACATTGGGCCATTTGGCATGTGATTCGGCAAGGGATGTGTTACATCGCGGTATTTGTTCGGAAATCGCCCATAATAACCGCATGCTCTTGCTCAGTTTTATCAGGGCGTGCATGGATACCAATGACTTTGACATAGGCGATGATCAGCATTGGATTTTGAACGAAAATCAAGAATTGATCATTTGTTGGGATGAAATTAGGCATCTCCTGTCGCATCAACCGTTTGCCTATGAACAAATTAATCGGGAAGGAATTGTAAATTTATGCAACCTTGCGCTCAATCAATATCGGCAAAGGAATGGTATCGATGGGGAGTCTTATTTTACCGTAGACCAGATTTTGTGGGATTGTGATTGGAATGAAATTCAAAGAATTTGTCGCGGTGATTTATTTCCCCATGAAATCCAGCTCAATGAAGAAACCTGTGCCATACTCGATCGAATTGTCGACAATATCTACGGCAATACGGTTGTATTTTCATCGAGCGGACGATTTAATGTCATTGCTTTGATTGATACGGTACTCGATTTGTTGGATGCTGGACGCGGTGGAGAAAATTCCGGAGGATGTTGGGAATGTTTAAAACGCTGTTTATGCTGTTGCTGTTCCCTCTTTGGGCATTCCGGTATCGAATCCGATTTTGATTTTGATCCAGATTTTAAAGCATTGCTGAAATCCAAGGGCATTGATTCTAATGGTCATGGAATGATTAAATTGGGAGGTAGTTCGCTGATTAATTATTTGCATTTCGGATCGGGAGCCAATGGATTTAATACAAAATTATTCGACAAATTTTTACCTTCGCGCAATTTGGAATTTGCTCTGGAAAATGGAGAAATGGTAGCCGCCGAACGGAATCCGATATTGCGTTCGGAAGTAAAAGAAGCACCCATGCCCATTGAAGACGAATCCCATGGGACAGCAATTCAAACCCATCGGCCATCGAATGTTATTTTCAGGATGCGACGGTCAATGGACACAAATTTCGGGAATCTATGATTTCCAAGGCGTTATAGTATAATGCAATAATCATTTTCCGGGAATAGTTCCCCGAAAACAAAAAACCCATCCATCAAAAACTCCAAAAGGGCCTGTTCACTGGACAGGCCCTCCATAATGCAATGTACATAATACAAAAATTTTCTACTATTTGGCAGTAGTCGCTTTGGCATCGGGTTTAGGCTCTTCTTTGCCCTTGGGTGCTTCCTTGCTGTCCTTTGGCTCCTCTTTCCCTAGCGTTGGATGATTAATTTCATGGATTTCTATGTCAAAAACTAAAGTCGATCCTCCTGGAATGGGGCCCGTAGATGCGTCGCCGTAGCCGTACTCGGAAGAAAAGATTACACAAACTTTGCCGCCCTGGCCGATTTGTTTCATTCCTTCATGGACACCTGGAATGACTGAACCTACATAGGCTTGGGTTGGTTTGTCTGTGCTATCGAAAACCTTTCCATTGGAAAAACGTCCTGTGTAAGTTATCCTAACGGTAGAATCAGGGGTGACACGCACACCATCGCCAGGCGTTATAACTTTGTGGATAAGTCCAGGATTTGATTGTATCCAACCTCCTTCAGTCTTCTTTGCTTCTATAAACTTCATGCCTTCTTCTTTATTTTTATCGGATTGATTTTTGTCTTGTTGCTGAAGAAGCTCCTGGAGGTTTCCTATGTCCTCTGGATTTATGGGATTTGCCTCGCCATTCAGTGCTGCTAATACACCATCACAGATGATCCCGATTTCCTCACGATCAAAACCGAAATTAATAAGTCCACCATTGATAACTAGTATGTGACCAAGCCCTCTCAAATACCTCGCTCTTTGAGCTTTTTGGTTAGCAGCACTTTGGGGTCCCGCCGGAGCCGGTGAACTAGCTCCTGCGGCAGGCGATGAAGCCGGTACAGCGTCTTTTGGCAATGGAGCATCTTTTGCTGGAAGTGCAGGAGATGTATGCGCCGCTGATGTAGCCAATACATGTAACGAAAACCCGCTCAAAAATGCGGATAAAACAAATAAATCTTTCCAATTATTCATCATCAATTCCTTGAGTATCGCCCAAGCTAGAAAAAATAGAGAAAGAATCAAGAAAATAATGACAAAAAATTTTTATGGAATAAAGGTTAAATTTTTTTAACATAAAATCCGGTTGTTTTCCCCAGAGGGCTCCGCCCTCTGGACTCCCGCAAGGAGTCACGGACTCCTT
>JAIRZB010000056.1 GCA_031267435.1 Puniceicoccales bacterium
GTATCAGGAGCAGAAAGAGGCTTATGCAGCAGAAAAATGCCCAACTTCAATCCCAATTAAATAGTGGCCAGGGAAGCCGAAGGGATGATGAATTGTCTGATCTCTGCCGTGAAGTCGAATTGAAACATCTCAAAAATGAAAAGCTTGACCAGGAACTGGAACCTAAATGCCTCAAAAAAGAGCAGAAGACGCCCAAGTAGGGCCATTGGTCAATTTGTACCCATGGCGAATAAGTTGGTCTTGCTGAATTTTAGTATTGTATTTCATGAATCGAAGCGGGAGTATTATCGCTTGCATTTGGGATTTCGATAGGACGCTTATCCCAGGAAATATGCAGGCTCCGTTATTTCATGATTATGGCATCGATGAAGTTAGTTTTTGGGCGGTCATCGATGCGTTTTCCGCAAAGCTTCGCGAACGAAATATCCGCCTTTCCGATACATTAGTTTATTTGAATTTTATTTTGGCCGCGGTAAGGCAAGGCTATTTTCGTGGATTTTCGAAAGAAAAATTGACACGTTATGGTGAAAAGTTGTCTTTTTTTCCTGGAGTCCCTGAGATTTTCTCCATTTTAAAAATGGATATAGAAGGCAATGAATTATATCGCGCCAATAAAATTACGCTCGAACATTATATCATTAGCAGTGGTCATGCGGAAATTATCCGAGGGAGTCAGGTTGCGTCCTTTGTCGACAATATTTTTGCTTGTGAATTTCTAGGGAGAGAAATCGAAGATGAAATTCAAAAAATCTTCCAAAAACAGAAAGACAGTCAAAGTGAACAAGAGGAACGGTCTTCCGTGGAAAATTTTTACGAAAATGACAAACAAATATCCCTAGGCGACATTAGCGATTCATTTACATTCAAAGGGCAAAGTGAGGGGTCCACAGAAATTAAACAAATCGCTTGCGTGGTTGATAATACGCAGAAAACGCGTTACCTTTTTGAAATTAATAAAGGCTGTAATAAAAATTTAGCCATAGATATAAATTCTGTTATTGGCGAACAAAATCGGCGCATACCGTTCCGGAACATGATTTATATCGCGGATGGCCTCAGCGATGTTCCAGCATTTTCAGTGATTCGTAGCCACGGAGGGAAGGCATTTGCGGTTTATAATCCGAGTAATGAAGATGAATTTGCCCAGAATGATCGCCTGTTGGAAGAAGGAAGAATTGACGCCTACGGTCCTGCGGATTATCGTCCAGGGTCTTCAACGACGAAATGGTTGCGCTTACATGTGCAAAAAATTGCTCAGAAAATTGTAAGCGATCGCGCTTTAGTGACCTCAAAAACAGCCAATAGCTCCTCTGATCATTAATGTTGCTGCTTGGAAAAGATTTGTGTAGCTAGGGAAAAATTTTTCTTAGCCTAGCGTGGTATGGTGTCATGAAAATTGCGATACGTTTTTTATTTTTGATCGTTGCTCTTATCTTTTGTTTTGGTGGAGAGACGTATCGGATTTTGGATATTGCTGTTTTTAAGCGCGAATATTACCAAAGATTTGTCGATTTAGCGCGGGCTACAATGAGCAAAAAATCCGCGGTTCGCGGTCGTATCCTTGACCGAAATGGCGAAATTCTCGCCATTACAACGAAAAAAATTGATATCGGTGTCGATCCCTACGCAACGGAAACTTTATCTGCGGAGAAAATTACGCAATTGGCTAACCTATTAGCAATAGATGAAGAGTTAATTCGTAAGGCTTTTACGCGGGAAAGTTACATCAAAAATGGGGTTGAACGTCACCGGCGCTGGAAATGTTTTGCAACCATCGAAAATAACGAGGTTTATGAACAAATAAAGGCGCTTAGCATCAAAGGTGTGTACGGAGTGTTACATTGGGAGCGCATTTATCCTAACCGTACACTTGCGAGCCATGTCATTGGTTTTGTCAATAGGGAAGGAATTGCGGTTAGTGGAGTAGAGCGTTTTATGGATCGATTCTTGGCGGGTCAAGATGGTTGGGTAGAATCGGAAAAAGACGGAAAGCGTGAAGAATTAGCTTTATTCAGGAAAACCGTTGTTGAACCTAAAAATGGTGCGGACGTCGTACTGACGCTGGATATCCATTTGCAGGATATGGTCGAAGAAATTTTATCGGAAACCATTAAAAAAAATTGTGCTAAAAGTGGCACTGTTATTGTGAGCGATGCGCAAACGGGCGAAATACTGACGCTATGCAATATTCCGACGTTCGACTGTAACGATTATAATAGGGCGGAAACAAGTAGCCTGAGGAACCGTGCGGTCACGGATTTATATGAGCCTGGATCAGTGTTTAAAATTGTTGCTTTCAGCGAAGCACTGCAGCGGGGAGTTATCTCGTTGCAACAGTACTTTGACTGTCAGAAAGCGGAATTTTTTCATAGTGGGAAGGTTTATCTTTTACCGCGAGACCATACTTTTTTCGGTCAGTTAAGTACATCGGATGTTTTGCGTAAATCGAGCAATCGCGGCATAGCGCAGATTGCCATTTTATTGGGAGCCGATCGGTTATACAATGCGGCAAAGGCATTTGGTTTTGGCGAGAAGACGGGCTATGGTTTCGATGGGGAAGTTGTCGGGGTCTTACCGAACCCGGCCAATTGGGATAATTTGACCATTACGCGGCTACCCATGGGGCATTCGATCAGTGC
>JAIRZB010000083.1 GCA_031267435.1 Puniceicoccales bacterium
CATGGGGCTCTGCCCCATACCCCGCAAGGAGTCACGGACTCCTTGACCTCGGTATGCGGCCAAACCATGCGAAATTTTCGCATGGTTTGGCCGCAGGGTCCTGTAGTGGTTGAATTTACGGTGATGATTAATTCGCTAGGCGAATCATTGTGGGTGAAAAAATTTTTGACATCATTGTTTGCGGAGCGGGACATGCAGGATGCGAAGCGGCACTCATAGCAGCGCGGTGTGGTGCAAAGGTTTTGCTATTGACATGGAATCTCGATACGATTGCACAGATGAGTTGTAATCCGGCGATAGGGGGGCAAGCGAAGGGACAAATCGTCCGCGAAATCGATGTTTTGGGCGGCGAAATGGCAATGAATGCGGACCGAACGGCCATCCAATTTCGACTGCTCAATGCATCCAAGGGCCCAGCGGTACAATCTCCGCGGGCGCAATGCGATAAAAAAGCTTACCAGTTTCGTATGAAACACATTTTAGAGCGCGTGAAAAATCTCCAAATTTTACAAACGGAGGTGCGAGCATTGGTAAAGGAAGGAGACAAAATTTGTGGTGTTGAAACAAATATTGGATTGAATTTCGAAGCAAGAGCGGTTATCCTCACGGCGGGAACATTTTTGCGAGGATTGATGCACATTGGCTCTCAAAAAATTGGCGGAGGACGGCTGGGTGATTTTGCATCAAACGCCCTATCGGATTCGCTAAAAAATTGCGGTATCGAGTTAGGGCGCATGAAAACGGGAACACCTCCGCGGGTATTAGGTTCAACGATCGATTTTCAAAAATGCGAGGAGCAGATCGGCGACTCTATACCCCAAAAATTTGCATTCTACGATTCCCGAGTTGGCGAGGAATTTATCAAAAAATATTCAATTTTTTTTACGCCACGTTCTCCGAACGATATGTTGAGTAATCGTTCCTGCTGGATTACTCATAGCAGTGTCGCAACACGGGATATAATTCGGAAAAATTTACATTTATCACCGCTTTACTCTGGAGAAATTACAGGGATCGGTCCGCGCTATTGTCCCAGTATCGAGGACAAATGTGTTAAATTTCCTAACAAAGATACTCACCGATTGTTTTTAGAGCCGGAGGGCAATGACACGGATGAGTGGTACATTAATGGATTATCAATGAGTTTACCGATCGATGTGCAGATGAAAATTTTACAAACAATTCCTGGATTAGAACATGCACAAATTGTACGTCCGGCCTATGCCGTGGAATACGACTATGCTCCGCCGACGCAACTGTATCCGTCGCTGGAGTCGAAGATTGTCGATGGATTGTTTTTGGCAGGGCAGATTAATGGAACATCGGGCTACGAGGAAGCGGCTGGCCAAGGCATCGTTGCAGGGATTAATGCTGTGGCAAAAGTGCGCGGCGAAGACCCACTCATCCTACAGCGTCACGATGCCTATATCGGCGTTCTAATTGACGATTTAGTTACAAAAGGAACGGATGAGCCTTACCGAATGTTTACAAGTCGCGCGGAATATCGCCTACTGCTCAATCATGGAAGTGCGGAATGCCGTCTCGTCTCCTACGCAAAAAAATATCGCTTACTACCGGAACGGCGCATTGGGGTCATCGAAAAAACTCAAGCGGCCATCGATCATTGGTGTACTATCTTTAGTAAAAACTTATCGGGAGGCGATTCGATCGCGGCGCAACTTCTGCGTAGCGATGAAGAAATTGTGTTTCCTCCGAAATTTTTAGCGGAAAGTCGTGCGGTTCAGGAAGCTGTGAAATATCGCATTTCATATGGGGGATACCTAGCGCGCGAGCTACGACAGGTCGAAAAAATAAAGGAGTTGGATTTCGTAAAGATCCCGCAAGGTTTTACCTATGATTATGTGAAAAGTTTACGTACAGAAAGTCGCCAAAAGGTGGAAAAAATTCGTCCGACGACACTAGGCCAGCTGTCGCGAATTTCCGGAGTGAGTCCAACTGATGTCAATCTTATTTGGATTGCTATCGAAAGTTCTAGAACTAGAACTTGCGATTGAAAAATTTCGATGGGCATCGAACTTACTTCGCGGCGACCCTCAAAATAAACTGCGTTGAAAAATGCCCGATCCAAATACTTTTATTTATCGATTTTTCATTTTTATGCGCCTAAACTGTTTTTAATTCTATTCAAAATATTTTCCATACGATTTTTTCGTGGAACATTTCCTGAAAATTTGTTTTGCGTTATGATGATTTTTGATGAAATTGCCTTTTAACGATGAAAGTAAGTTTGAGTTGGCTAAGGCGATTTGTCGATTTATGGGATACGCCTGACGGTATTGCGGAAACATTTATAAGAGTTGGCTTTGAAGTTGAATCGATTGCCCGTAAGGGGTTTGCGGAGAATGATTCGGTTATTGTAGGAAGAATACTCGATTTTATGGAGCATCCCGATTCGGATCACCTAAGCGTCTGTCGGGTCGATATCGGCGATGGAAATGTTCGACAAATTGTCTGTGGGGCAAAAAATTTCAAGCAAAATGATTATGTTCCGGTAGCACTACCTGGAGCTGTGCTGCCCGGTGATATTAAAATAAAGAAATCGAAACTTCGCGGAATGGAATCCGATGGTATGATGTGTAGTAGTCGGGAACTCGGTCTAGGGGTGGACCAGGCAGGGTTACTTATTTTAGAAAAAAATTGGCCTTTGGGGACAAAAATTCACGACATTTTCAAAGATAATGATGTTATTTTTGAGCTGGAGTTGACGACCAATCGCGGTGATGCGCTTTGCCACTATGGCATCGCACGGGAGCTTGCGGCTTGGTATAATTTGCCGATACAGCCCATCGTTGTACCGCAAATAGAGGAAAATTTTCCTCAAAACAATTTGGGCGACGATTTAACGATTTGCATTGAATCCGAAAATTGCGAGTTTTACTCAGCAATCGTCTTAAAAAACGTAAAAGTTGGGAAAAGTGCAGATTGGATTCGCCGCGATTTGGAGGCGGTAGGCATTTCCGTTGTGAACAATATTGTGGATATTACGAATTGGGTGATGGTGTCCTATGGGCAGCCGCTCCACGCCTTCGACCGCAGAAAAATAGGTCATAAAATCGTTATTCGTCAATCTAAAAATGGTGAAAAAATTGCTACGCTCGATGGTAAGACACACGAAGTCGACGGAGAAACGCTAATGATTTGCGATGAAGACCATCCATTGGCGATTGCTGGAGTGATCGGTGGAGAGGCGACAAAAATTATGGAGGCAACGTCGGAAATCGTATTAGAAAGTGCCTGTTTTGCCGCCGATAGTGTGCGCAAAACTTCAAAAAAATTGGCCATTGCTACGGACAGCGCCCATCGCTACGCACGCCACGTCGATGTTGCCCAAACGGAAAATTTTGGAAAAATTGCCGCCCAAATGCTTATGGATTGCTGCGGTGCGGAATTAGCTGCGCCGATCAAAAAAACACCGGATCGGTTGCCTTCTTTAGTGAAAAAAATCGAATTAAATCCAAATTTTGTCCGAAAAATTTTAGGATTTCCGATCGATGATGATGCAATTGCTAATCTATTGGAGCGCCTACAGTACACCGTCAATCGCAGCCATTTGGGACCATGGATAATCGAATCCCCTTCCTACCGCTGGGAGGTGACGCGGCCCGTCGATCTCGTCGAAGAGTGTTTACGGGTGTACGGTGTGCATAAAATTCCGAAAATTTCGGCCATCGTAAAAGTTACGGATCAAGAATCACTAGCCAGTGTGGAAAAGCGTAATTTAATTGCACATTTTTTAGCGAACAATGGTTTTAACGAGTGCTACAATTACTCGCTGTGTTGCCAATCAACGGGGGCGCTAGCGATGGTCAATCCTTTGCTCGATGATCAGACCCATCTACGAACATCGCTGATTCCTGGATTGATCGAAAATTTTCGATATAACTTGCAGAATGATAATCGCTGTGGAAAGTTTTTCGAATTTGGTCATGTTGTAAAAAAATTGGGCGAATCTTTCGAAGAACTTATTGCCGTAGCATTTTTAATGCCCACGGAATCACGGGATATGCATTGGGATCATTTCGAACGACCTACATTTTTCGATGCTAAAAATCTAATGCGTCGCATTTGGAGTTTGGCAAGCAATGAGCCCTTTGAACCGGTAAAAGAACTTAAAATTTTTCCATTTAATGAGGGATATTCCGCTAAAATTGGTGGTCTAGAAACAAAATCCGTGGAAGCGTACCTCGGGTTTTTAGGCAATGAAGTGGTAAAAACATTTAAAATGCCGTTGATTGCCGGAGAAATGTTTGTGAAAATTTCTTTATTTGAACAAAAAAATAAAAACGAAAAATATAAATCTTTCAGTTATTTTCCCGTCGCGAAACGCGATATTTCGCTTATCGTCGACGGAGATTGCCCGGCTCAGCAGGTCGTTGGTGAAATTCAGTTCATGGCAACGGAAATTTCAAAGGGCATTTTTTCGGCCGTTGAAATTACGATTTTCGATATCTACCAGGGGACGAATTTGCCAGGAAATAAAAAGAGTTTGGGTTTGAATTTATCTTTTAAAAATGATCAAAAAACGCCATCGGATAAGGAAATTGATCAGGTTTTTGAACAATTAGTTACGCAAATTCGGCAAAATTCTACATTTGAACTGCGTGGATAAATTAACATAGGGAAGATATGACGGCGACTATTTTTTCGATCGCAAATCAAAAGGGTGGAGTCGGTAAGACAACGACGGCGATCAATCTGTCTGCTTCGTTGGCTCGAAAGGAAATTCCCACACTTCTCATCGACCTCGATCCCCAGGGCAATACAACGAGTGGGCTTGGATTAAAAAAGGAAAACGGAGGTAGTTTATACGATGTACTCCACGGCGAGGCCAGTGCAATCGACCGCGTTAAGGAAACGGCGCAAAAGAATCTTTCTATTATTCCCGCGGAAGTCGATTTGGCAGCCATCGAAGTGGAGTTAAGTCAGAAAGGGGATTATTTAATGCGCCTGCGCCAATGCCTTTCACCCCTAAAAAGTTCCAATCGTTTTCGGGCTATCATTTTGGATTGCCCTCCAGCATTGGGACTGATTTCGATGAATAGTTTAGCCTGTGCGGATAAGCTTATTGTGGCGCTGCAATGCGAATATTTAGCCCTTGAAGGACTTAGCCAGATTTTGAGTGTCGTAGAAGATTTGCGTACAAGAGGCATTAATCCATCCCTGGAGGTTGGGGGAATTTTAATGACCATGTTCGATATTCGTACTAATTTATCGCGCCAAATTGCCGACGATGTTCAAAAGCATTTTCCACAGCTGACCTTTGAAACGGTAATTCCCCGTTCCATTCGTCTGAGCGAGGCGCCCAGTTTCGGTCAATCTATCTTTGACTACGATAAAATGAGTAGCGGTGCTAAGGCCTACGATCGTCTTGGGGATGAAGTAATCCAACGCTTTGGTCTCTGATTTGGATGGGGTGTATTAAAATCAATGCTTTTTTGTAAACGTGCCGCTTGCTCCCACCCTCTACCGTCTAGCATCGACGTCATTTTCTAATTTGTCAAGTGGTTTTTGCCGAATTCACAAAAAATAGCTACGCGAAAAGTTTATCAATATCTTCCTGGGAAAGCAGTTTGATATTGCCGACGTTAAGATTTTTCAGTTTTAACTGACCAATTTGGATACGTTTCAGGCGATGTACATGGCTGTTACATTTTTCAATCATGCGGCGAATTTCGCGCTTACGACCTTGCTTTAGATGAATTTCGAGGACCTGATGGCCGTTGGTTTGGGAGCATTCCAAAATTTTTTCCGCCTTTAGAATTTCACCTCCATCTTCGAAGCCCTGTAACATTTTTGCGATATAATCCTGGTTAATCGGTTTCGAGAGGATTACGGAATAAATTTTTGTGATATTAGTACTCGGATGGGTAAGTCGATTGGCAAAATCGCCATCATTGGTAAGAATGAGCATGCCCTGACTTTCTTTGTCGAGGCGTCCGCAGTAGAGGAATCGTTCGCGGATGAAAGGCCGCGGAATAAAATTGAAAACCGTTTGCCCAACGTTATATTGATTGGATGCAGTACATTCGATTCCGCGGGGTTTATTGAACAGGAGCACGATGGTTTCCTTTGGCGTACTGCGGATGCGCACTTGATCTACTTTGACGATATCACTCATTTCATCGATAATTTGGCCGATTTTAGCCGGCTGACTATTGACGGTAACGCGGGATTCCGCGATGAGTACTTCCGCCTTTCGTCGCGCACAGTAGCCGCATTGGGATAAAAATTTTTGAATCCGCATGGTTCTATTTGTTTAAGGTATTTTCATTTGGCAAATCAAATACTTCAATAATTTTTTGGGATGATTTTTGACCGGCGATGATCCTGATACGGTTTTTAGGGACCCTAAAATGTTTAGCGAGCAGTTGGATTACGGCTTTATTGGCTTTGCCATCCTCGGGTGGCGCCTGTACTTTGACTTTCAAATCGCCATTTTCTTCGACAATTATTTCAGAGCGTGCAGCATTGGGAATAACTTTCAAGCTAAGGCGCACGGGCGAAATTAATAGAAAGTGATTGGCGTTTATAAAGAATATTTTTTCTTTTACTTTGACGTTCCGCTAGCTCTGAAATTTTTTTAAATACTTGACAATCATTGAAATCTCAATCAAATAAGGCCGAAAGTAGTATGTCGAGTAGCAGAGTTCCCAATTTTTTTAATATTGCGGAAAGTTTTTGGATATCCTAGGACATGAGACGGTAATAAAAGAATCGAAAAATTTGCATTGCCGGAAAGTTTTTTTCAATGTAAGAATTGTTTATGAAAGATGTTGCGAGTTTTTGGGAGAAAGAAAATTTCGGAAAACTGTTTATTCGGTTGGTAATAGGGTTATTTTTCATAGCATTTGGTATCCGTCATTTTGCAGGGGGTATGTTGTCATTGCAAGCGTTGGGAGTTATTTTTAGTACCATTGGCATCACTTTTTGGCCAGGTGTGTGGGGAGTTTTTTCTTCCGTAATTCTAATTTTATCGGGAATGTGTTTTCTCATTGGATTCTTTTTTCGCACCAACTGTGTCCTGCTTTCGTTGGTATTTTTTCTCAAACTTCTGACGACTTGGTCCTCTTCAAAAAATTTCTTTGACGTGGAATTCTTACTCAACGCCTCGCTAACCGTGTTACTTTTTTCCTTTCTTTTCATGGGAGCGGGGCGCTTTAGTTCGGATGGAAAGTGAATTTTATTCAAATTTTAGACCATTCCAAAGTAATTGTTCGTTAATGCCTAGGCGTTGTTGCTTTCGATATTTTTCTTCCATAATTCTCTCGCCTAGGATGCGATTGATGTCGAAAAAACTGATATAAACCACAAGACCGAGAAATAGAAACATGAAAATAAGTTGAGCACTCGCCATGATGTGAAGGGCAATTTTTTTGCGTAAAAGTAATTCCAACAAAATTAGAGCGATAATTCCTCCATCGAGAATGGGCAGTGGAAGTAAATTGAAGATCGCAAGATTGACGTTCAGAACAATAACGAACCAAAGTAGTAGGCGAAAATCGTAGGTTGCAAATGTGTCTAGGGTTTTTATAATTCCAGATGGTCCCATGAGATTTTTAAGATGAATGTCGGAGGATGGCGAAATCAAACTGCCCAGGGTTAGAAAGGTAAGGTACGCACTTTGGGCAATTTGCTCCAATGGATTTTTATGGCGCAGGACCTGTGTTCCCTTTAATTCGACGCCAAAGCTTTGGTAATTTTCCGGAGGAACAAATTTTACTTTTTCGATTGTAAGGCGAAGGCGAGTACGATCAATGGTTACTTCGATTGGCATTTTAATCGTATTCTGGCAAATAAATAGGGCATCCGAAAAATTTTGTACCGTTTGTCCATGAATTACCGTCACCTTACTCTCGGTGTGTAATTCTGGATACTTTTTCTGAAATTCGGAGGACAGCGATAATAGCTGCAACTTACAGGTATCTTTGCAGGGATCCTTCATGGAATTGTTTTTGCCAAAGGATGGGAAAAGCTCTAAAATACCATCCGTTGTTGTTAGTTTGATGTAAGGACAAGTCAAAGGAAAGGATTGGGCTTTTGCGGCAATGGTAATTTGTTTTCCAGAACGTTTAACCGTCAATTGGACATTTGGCGAATCTCTTAGAATATCATTGAGCTGGGAGTAGGAGAGGAGCGGAGTGCCATTGATGGAACATAACTGATCACCGACTTGCAACCCGACCTGTTCCGCTGGGGAATTTTTATAAATTTTCGAAATAACTAATTCTTGGAAAGTTTCGATGCCGATAATGCGAATAGATTCTTTGGAACGCGCATTTCGCTCAATGAGCACCGGACGTAGTGTCAATTCTTTTTGTTCCTTTTTTCGTGTAAGGGTAATGGTTGACAAAGGACTTCGTTGATCGCGTTTTTTTCCCAGGGCAATTCCGTGAATAATGTCTCCAAAATCATGGGTTTTTCGGCCATCGATGGCTATAATTTCGTCACCCACTTCGATACCAGCTACTTTCGCAGGACCGGGAACTTTTGTTCCATCTGGAAGTTTGATTTCCGAATGAACGTAGCCTACGATACTATTGGTCGAACTTTGGGCGCACCGAATGCCTATTTTCCAGAGAATGGTAGCCAGAATGAATGCGAAAATAATATTAAAAACCACTCCCATCACCGAAACAATAATTTTGTCCGCCTTGGATATGGGTTTAGCTGTTTCTGGAATTTTGTAATTCCCTTCGAGCTTTTTTACTTCCATCAGTTGGGGGAGCGCAACGTAGCCACCGAGTGGCAAAAGTGAGAGACAAAATTCCGTTTCACCGATAGTTTTAGAGAAAATTCGCGGTCCAAATCCGATCGAAAAACGCGGCACAAACAATTTTCTTCGCTTTGCCGCTAAAAAGTGCCCCAACTCGTGAACGAAAATTGACCCACCAAAGAATAGAATGGCCAAAAAAATTGATTCGCAACTGGAAAATAGAGAGAAATCGCCCATTGAAAATAGGGTCATTCATAGAAAACTCACCATTGGCTGCAATCACAAATTGGGAAATAAAGATGAGAATTTGCTGAAAAATGGCGGTAAAATGCGGGAAAATGTAAAATTTTATTTTTTTTTTGTAAAAAACAAAAAAAACTGTTATAATAGTGCCGCTATGAAAACAAATACTAAAATTCGTTTATTGGTTGCAGCACTTGGAGGAAGCGTATTTTCCTACAGTGATGTTCGTGCCAGTGATGGCGGTTCTGCCCACCGTCTAAGGTTTATATGTGCGCATCATGCCAGAGGTGCCGATGAAGGGCCTTCCGATGAAGGGCCGCCTTCCTATGGAGAAGCGCACTTTCCGCATTGGCATCAGGGCTTGCCACCGAGATTGATATCATCCTCTGCGAGCCATGATTCTCTCCTTCTTCCTACCCAACTCGACGGGCGATTGCAGAGGCATCCGACGGTGACCGGCGTTCTTAGTGAATTGCCTGGTTCGGGTTCGAGAACCGCTGTTCAACAGGAACGAGGCTTAGCTCAGATGATACCCATCCTCATTAAGAAACATTTTTTCGATGCTTTGCCGGACTTTATCAGACTAACGGTAACGGGATTCGAGCAGGCATTGGAGAATGGGGGCGTAGATGAGTGTTCATTGGCGGAGTTCTTTGATTTATCGCTCGTTGATCCCGATACGTTTGCGTATATCACACGTGACCAGCGGCCTCCCCGCCAGTCCGTTGCCATTTACGGCTACGCCACCGATGCGATCATGAGGCGTGATGGCATCATCAACCGAATAAAACGCAATATCATAGATGAAATTCTTATGATTATCCAATTATTAATCACACCCGATCTTCCCGATGAGGTAATCGCACAATTGGAAAATTACATCGATCACCTATTGGCACAAATTGTCCCTCCGTTGAATCGGGCCATGTTTGAGGTTTTGCAGAGTGAAATGGCGGCCGAAATTGCTACGAGATGTTGTTTTGGCTGGTGCAGGAAACTCAAAAAAGAAGACAAACAAAACCTTGTCAGGGGTATATTGCACGTGCTGGGCGGTGTGCTGGGAGGCATATTTGGCGAAGTCGTCACACATGGAGCCGATGAGATAGCAACCGGAATTTGTGGTATTATCGCCGCACGAGGTGAGTCATGATTTCTTTAAAATCATTGATTCAGACGCGAAATGAGGGCTTTTTGCCCCACGCCTTGGCCAACGGTTTGCGATTAAGCGGCGGGGATTAGTCAATTCGGTGAAAAAGCATATTTTTGCTGAATTTCAGGAGTT
>JAIRZB010000045.1 GCA_031267435.1 Puniceicoccales bacterium
GAATGGCATCGAAAATCGATTTAACAGAAAATAGTATTATTTTGTTTTTTTCATAGCTGAACCCTTGGCAAATCGGTGGAATTATATACCCATCTGCAATAAATTGCAGCAATTTTCCCTTGGAAGATTGAAGCGGTTTCACCGCTTATGGGTATACAAAGCGACGCAATACCCAACGATATAATCAGCTCAAAAGTATTTCAATTTGCGCGCAATATTCGTCGAAAACAGTTTTAAAAAACAGCAAATAATTCATCGCTCCGAAGGCCAAAAATGGACCAAACGGTAGCGGACTACCAAATTTTATTGCACCTTTCCGCCGATTACAAAACCACCAAATAGGAAATAGGGTTACCATACCTAAACAAGTCCCACCAAAAATTGAAAAAATTGCCCCCTTTGTCCCTGAAAACGCACCGGTACAACCCATTAATTTTACATCACCGAAACCAATCGCTTCCTTATTGAGGATAAATTCCGCAAAGATGGCAATCCACAGCAAAACACTCGACCCGAATAGCATGCCCCGAATTGAAGCAATTCCTCCAAAAAAAATATAATTTCCTTTGGAAAAATGCGACAGCAATACACTTCCTAAAATTCCTAAAATTGCCCCCCCAATGGTACAGCGATCGGGTATGGTCATTGTTGCGAAATCAATTCCCGAAGCGATGATCAGTAATCCCAAAAAAATTCCATAGACCAGAAACTCCCATGGATCCGACCTTTGCCACAGCAATAAAAACAAAACAGTTGTTAAAATTTCCCAAAAAACATATTGAAATTCGAGTTTTCGTCCACAGCAATTCGCCTTACCTTTCAACAAAATCCAACTGATAATCGGAATATTGAAAAAAAACGGAATTGGTTGACCACAATTGCAATACGATCTGGGAAAAATAACGGAAATATTTTTCGGAATGCGCATGATACAGACATTAAAAAAACTACCAAGACACGCTCCTAGTAAAAAAATGAGCAGGCCACATATCGAATGATTCCAAAATTCTAAAAATACCATTTCAACGATTGATTAGCGATTGGCCCATCATTTCTGCGGGTTGCTTTAGGTCCATAATATGGAGGAGTGTTGGAGCTAAATCGCCCAATTTTCCTCCCGATTTTAAGGAGGTTGCCCCATACTTTTCACCATACAACACCAAGGGTACCGGATTCATCGTGTGCTGTGTATGGGGAACCTCATTTTCAAAATCCCACATTTGCTCGGCATTCCCATGGTCCGCCGTAATAAGCGCCGTACCATGTACCCTATCAACCGCCAACGCAATTTCGCTCAAACACCGATCAACTACCTCAGCCGCCCTAACCGCGGCTTTAAAATTCCCCGTATGTCCAACCATGTCCATATTCGCAAAATTGACAACAATTAAACCGTATTGTTCCGATAAAATTGCCTCGACAACTTTGTCTCTAACCGCATAAGCACTCATTTCCGGACGCTGATCATAGGTTTCAATATCCTTTGGACTAGGAATTAATACGCGTTCTTCACCGGCAAACGGTTCCTCGCGATAGTCATTAAAAAAGAATGTTACATGTGCATATTTTTCCGTCTCCGCACAACGAAGTTGCGTAATTCCCAAATCACTCAAATAGCTCCCTAAAATATTTTTCATTTTTTCTGGGCGAACAAAAATCACATTCGGACACAGTCCCTGCTCATACTCCGTTAGCGTTACCCAAAACACATCGATCGTCTTTTTTCTTGGAAATTTATCAAAATTTTTATCCGTAAACGCACGGGTAATTTCCCGAGGTCGATCTCCACGAAAATTAAATAGAATCAATGAATCACCATCTTCTATCGCTCCGGAATACTGTCCCTTTTCATCGACAATTTGCGTCGGTAATATAAATTCATCACCCTGCCGAACATCGTCCATCGGATTTTTGTAATAATTTTCGATCGCCTCTTCTGCGCTTTTAGTTTTTAAATTTTCGCCTATTCCCGTCAAACAGTCGTAAGCTTTTTGCACACGTTCCCAACGATTATCGCGGTCCATCGCCCAAAATCGCCCGATCACGGTAGCCACCTGCCCCACACCTAACTCGTCACATTTTTCTTCAATCGCCCGCAAAAATTCTAATCCACTCTTTGGTGGCGTATCACGCCCGTCGCCGAGAAAGTGGATATAAACGGAATTCAATTCATGTTTTTTACAAATTCCGAGCAAACCATATAAATGTCGCAGAACGGAATGAACCCCACCATCGGAACATAGACCTAAAAGGTGCAATTTTTTATTATTTTTTTTCGCATGTTCAATTGCTTTAAGGATAACAGGATTATTTTCCGCACTTTTTTCTTCAAAAGCTTTATCGATGCGGACAATTTCCTGGTCTACGATCCGTCCCGCGCCAATATTTTGATGACCAACCTCGCTGTTCCCCATTACACCGTTCGGTAACCCAACGTCCCGACCGCAGGTTTTTAGCTCAGTATGTAAACATTGCGCCAATATTTTACTAAAAAATGGCGTTTGCGCATTAGCAACCGCATCCCATTGCTTTAATTTTAAATTTTTGTTAATTCCCCAGCCATCACAAACCACCAATACGGCTTTATTCATTGTAATAAGAGTAAATGAAAAAAAACTTTTTTCAATATTTACTTTTAATGAGGGGAATCCTTCCCCTCTAACCCCTTGCAAGGAGTTGTAAACTCCTTGATCCCTTGTCCAGAAGCCCCCGCGGCTACGCCGCGGGGGCTTCTGGACAAAAAATGCTTTCTTTTCCGATCACACCCGGCGCAAAGGCGCCGGTTGGCAACCCAGGACCATAGAATGGAATCAAGTTCCCTAGGACTGTGCAGCCTTCAGAACCTTTTTCCTTAGCTCACAAATACCGATACTTTCAGCGCATGAAATCGCCAAAATTTCTCCATTGACAGCCTTTTTAAATGCCAATAAATGTTCTTCCGCCGAAGGTAAATCGATTTTATTGGCAACGATAAGACATTTTTTTTTCAAAAGCGCACGGTCATAGTATGCCAATTCTTCCAGCAATGTCCAGTAATCATTGATGGAATCACGTCCATCAATGCCGGCAATATCGATCACGAACAGAAGCATTTTACAGCGCTCGATATGTTTTAAAAACTTAATACCAAGACCATGATTTTCATGCGCTCCGGAAATTAACCCGGGAATATCTGCGATCGTTAATGTCTGATATGTTTCCGGATAATGAATGACATCTACCTTTGGATTGAGCGTCGGAAAGGGATAGGGCGCTTCCGTTTGCTGTGCATTGGTCAAAATATTAACCAAAGACGACTTGCCCGCATTAGGAAACCCGACGAGTCCAATGTCCGCGATTGTTTTCAAAACAAAGGTAAATTCACCCGTTTCTCCTGGTGTACCAAGCGTTATTTTTCGCGGCGCCTGATTGATGGAGCTCTTAAAATTGATATTACCCTTTCCTCCGACTCCTCCTTTCAATAACAAAATTTTTTCGCCATCTTTAAGCAATTCCACGGCAACCATCTCCGTTTCATTATTGATCACAACCGTTCCTTCGGGAACTTTTAGGAAACGACTTATACCATTGGCGCCATGGCAATTGGAACCGCGACCGGGCTCTCCATTTTTCGCGGAAGCATGGGGCACAAATTTGTAATTCGTCAAATCCGCCACATTGCGATCACAGATTAAAATTACATCGCCCCCATTGCCACCGTCGCCTCCATTGGGACCGCCATTGGGACGATATTTCTCGCGCAAAAAACTAAGACATCCATTTCCACCGTTACCCGCTTTTAAAATCACCTTCGCTTCATCAACGAACATGGTCCCCATTATTTTTTTCCGATCTATCTTACAAGAAAAATTATTAGCATAGAAGGACTACTCGCTTTTAAAAATTTTCGCCGAGAAACATTTGTTAAAAGAAAATACACCAAGTCCCGCGGCTACGCCGCGGGACTCTTAAAAAGAAACTAAAAAGTCCATGACTCATTGCTAAGGATTGAAGTAACAAGATTTCTCCATGAAGTTTATTCTTCAAAAAACTTTTTCTCAAAAAGTTCCTTAAGTTCCCCAATCAAGGATCGTTGATCAGTGACGGAACCGCCTTCGATAATAAAAAGAAGTTCCGTACCGCAGCAAGCCTCGAGCATCATCAATCCCATAATACTTTTCCCATTAACTTGTTCGTCAAATCTTCGAACCCAAACGTCAATGTCCTTGTATTTACCGATAATTCTTACGATCATTGCCGCTGGTGTAGCGTGCAGACCGAGACGGTTTTTCACGCAAAATTTTTGTCGAAACTGTATTGAAAATGTCACTGCTTTCTTTCCTTTACGTATAAATTCATTCCACTTAAGATAACATACCCAGCAAAGTAGATAGTACACAAAAAAAAATTTCAACACTTTTCTGAACAATAAAGAAAAAACAAAATAAGGTTGCAAAAAAATATAAAAACCCTTTCTATTTTTTAGTATGGGCTTTTATAAAACAGATGGGCAGAAAGCAACCAATCGGCACATTGCGTGGATGGTTTGGGGAGCTGCAGCATTTTTCTATTTTTTCGAATTATTCGTTCGCGTTATGCCGGGAACGATGCTCCAAAAAATGCAATCCCACTACGATGTTTCGTCGGCCATATTTGGGATAGCCTCTGGAATTTACTACTATATCTATGCGCCGATGCAAATTTTTGCTGGCATTTTACTGGATCGCTTTGGCGGACGTCACGTAATGATTCCGGCGAGTGTCATTGTGTCCATTGGATGTGCCTGTATTCTCATTCCCTGGAATTCAATTGGGTTATTCGCAATTGGTCGACTTTTAATGGGTTTAGGCTCTGCATTTGGATTTATTGGAGTAATGTATCTAGCAACCGTATGGTTTCACAAAGAGCGCCTTTCTTTCGTTTCGGGATTGACGACGGCCCTCGGATTTCTCGGAGCCATTCTAGCACTGAAATGGATTCCCTATTTCGCGAAAACTTACACATGGCAGGACTGCTGGTTTGGTGCGAGTATTTTTGGCATCCTTTCGCTCATTGTTCTTTACATCTGCGTACCACCGATCCCAGTCTGGGAAAAGGAACGTCAAAAGGCACACTTCGAGGAATTTGCGCCCAAGCATGCTTTTTCCGGTTTTTTTACGGTCATTAGGAATAGGCAGACATGGTTTTTAGGATTAGTTGGAGGGATTTTGTATATGCCAACGACCGTTTTGGGCGACCTTTGGGGAAAAGAATATATTGAAACTGTTTACTGTCTTTCCAGTGAGGAAGCTGGTTTTGTAGTTTCCATGATTTACTTGGGATGGCTGATTGGCGCACCTTTCTGGGGATATTTTTCAGACAAAACTGGCTATAAACGCTCCATACTTTTTTTCAGCACATTGAGTGCCGCCATATTGCTTTTCATTTTAATCCTATGGAGCAATATGCCGATTTTGTTTTTAAAAACGTGTCTTTTTCTAATCGGATTTGTTTCAGCTCCCCAGGTGATTTGTTTCGTTCTAGGAGTGGAAGAGAATGTGGAAAATGCAAAGGCGAGTGCCATAGCAACGATTAATATGCTCGTCACGCTCGTTGGCGGAGTTTTACAGCCCATTATTGGATTAATCCTCGATTATTCATGCAATAATTCTACAAAATCGGCATTTCATTACTATTGTGCGAATGATTTTAAATTGGCGCTATCCATCGTGCCCATCGTCACGCTTATTGGATTTTTCTTCGTCTTTGGGCTACATCGCGAATCAAACACAAAATCAAGAAAGTAAAATAAAATGAAGACCTATTGGCTACGCAGCATTTGTTTTTTTGCATTTATCAATTTCTATCAATATGTGGAAGGAAGACGTTCGATGCACAAAAATCCCGGTGAATTTTCCGAATTACACGCCATTAAAATGGATGAAAATGCAAAGGAAATTCGCCATTTTTCCAAAATATTTCGCAAGCAGCAACGCTACAATAAAGAAATAAAAATCAACAAACGATTTCAGAAATCCATAAAATTTACCCAAAAGGAATTTAATATGCACACACTCAATCGCCCTTTTGTGCGGCGCATGCGTTCTGCCAAAATCGGAACTGCGCCCCTATATCAGTTGCCAAATGCAAACAAATAGATGGCCCCAGGGCCACTATGAGAACCGAAAAAGTTAGGAAGAAAATATAAAAATAATCGAAATGCGCGTCGTTATTTTTTTCCTTTTTTTTGAGTTTTGGACTAACAAACCATGCCTTTCGTCAACTTCCATGAATTTTGCATAAAAAATTAAATAGAATCAATGGGGTAACGCATTACCAAACCCAACCTTTTCGTAGCGCTATAGATACTCAAATTTTTAGTGGCAGCACTACCACTAAAATATTATCAAAATGCGATATTGATTACTTCGCATAGTATAATCACGATGCCCATAAGCACAGATCCTATGAGCATGAACTTATTGGTTGTGGACGCATAGTAGGCATTTTTAAATTTCCCAACAACTAAAATGTAAATAGGCAATAAAATCGCTAAGACGGCAAGTATCATTCCCGCAAATCCCAGAATTGCAATAAATGCACCGGGAACAAACATGGCAACGACAGAGGGAATTCCAACGGCAATGGCAATCGAAAGCCATTTCGAATGCTTGCTTTTTGTTTTCACATAGGATTCTATAGAATCGCATAACCCCATGCCTACGCCCAGTGCTGAGGTTAGTATGGTCAAAAATGAAATGGCCCAAACCATAGCTTGAATAGTCTTTAAGCCAGAAATCAAACCCAATGTCCTTATTAATTCGCCGATATCGACCTTTCCATCAACCATTAATGCATAGAAATTGGGATCGCAATCGTAAATCGCACAGAGAATAACACAGCTCCAAATGATATATACAATCGCTGGAATGAGACTGCCCCAAAAGAAAACTTTATTCAAAACCTCCTTATTTTTATCACAATAGTTGGTCAAGGTATGGAAAACAACTTGAAATCCAAAGGAAATGAAAACAACCGGAATAACCACACTCCAGGAACTGAATTCCCCATACTTTCCAACGAAAAGCGGTATGTGTTTTCCATTAATCGAAGAGGCCAATGCTAATATCAAAATTCCGGCAATAACAAGCGCTCCTCCAAATAGAATCCTGTTGACATAATCGAGAAACTGCATGGGAAGAAGCAAAATTAATGCCGTACATAGGGAAACGAGTAGAGCAATTACCGTAAAATATTCCTTATTCAAACTAAGTATTTCCTGAAATAGAGATGCCAGGCCATAGATATAAACAGCCATTAGGGAAAACATCAAAAGCTTTAAAGATCCAACTCCAATTAAAGAAGCTATTTTCCCGGAAAATAATGTGCCAAGCTGTCCAATGGGTAATCCTTTTCCAGCTTGTAAATTTAACTCAACATTGACAATAGCCGTGTAATAGGCAACAACCCATATCGCAAGCATTAGCACAATTCCCCATATAATTCCCAATTTAGCGATCATAATAGGCAATGCGATAATTCCACCACCAACGGCTGTTCCTGCAACGATGAGAATAGCCCCAAATTGTTTGCTTTTTATATTCATGCTTTCAGGTATAAAAAAAATAAAAAAAAATAAAACAAGTGCAAAAGAATATAAAAGAACAGAAAGCTATGAATATTCTAAAGGCGAAATAGACCAAGGGTTTTCGACAAAGCCTCGCCCCAAGTACTGGTAATGGCAGGGCTCTCTCACACCCTATTGTGGAGCGCTACCATCGGCCGATTAGGGGACCTAAGATCGCGTCCGGAGAATTTCTTACGACCACCAAAGCGCCTCCTGCGCAATCCTCGATTGACAACAAAATTTTCTTTGAATTCAGGCAGACACTCTTCCCAATCTCCCCTTGATTGCAACCAAGCATCTATTTTTTTACAGTAATTACTCAGCTTATCAGGGGATTTCAACAAAGGTTTTATTTTCGCCCACCATCTAGATAAAACGCAGGAATGTACTGCTTGCATTAAATCTTTTATTTTTTCTTGATCCAACTCGGAAATCTTCTTATTGAGAAAGTCTTTAAGTTTTAAAAGCACAATCCTTCCATTCATGTCTGAAAAATAGTGGGATGCGTTTCTATGATTTAATAAATACAATGCAAGATCAAACATACCCGAAAGGCAGGCGGCATAGAACAGATTCATCCTGCTTTCATTTTCTTGGCATAAACTAATGCCTTGCTTTGCCAAACCTATCATTTCATTCTGATTTCCACCTGCTTGCATCATAGCAAATAACTTCTGCGTCCTTACAGACCTAGCCTCAGCGACTTCTAATGCTCTTCTCTGTTCCGGATTTAATCGCGTCCTAAGTCGCCCTGTTTTTTTTAAATCTAGGGGCTTCCTGGTTTGCCCCAACCCTCGCAACTGTCTTGGCCTTAAGCCTTCGCATTGCTTTGGGCTTAGTTTATGCATAGCCATACAATCGGAATAGGACGAAGGAACTGCTCCGACCTGATCTGAAGTTATTGCGCGTCGCGTCCTCGGATTCTCAAATATTAACTGATATGTATTCCCATAGTTTACCTTTCTAAACACTTTTGTCGGTATCCTGCGAATGTCCTCCGATGTCATTTCATCGACACTATAGCTCTTACTGATAACTTCGTCTCTGGTCAATGCTCCCGTTCTAGCATTTACTACCAAAACTCCATTGAACAGACTTCCAGCAATTATGGCACCTATCCATCTAGCACCCATTGATTTATAGTTAATGATACTCACATCTTCCTCAGGATATATATCTCCGCTGGAAAAATCCAATGTCAAGCTTTTTAGTATATTTTTTCATTACATACCCAATAAGTTCTTCGAGTTCTTCGCAAAGATCTAATTTAAAAACAAAGCGGGCCGGGATTTCTTGAAGAAAAACCGGCCCCAAATACCCTTGCATTTTTATTCCAATTTGTTTCGATTTTTGAAAAATTTATAGGAATATTTGGGCTCCATATGACAAAAGCGCTATATTTAGAAAATACATATCTGTTTGCAACAGAGG
>JAIRZB010000011.1 GCA_031267435.1 Puniceicoccales bacterium
GACTCCCGCAAGGAGTCACGGACTCCTTGACCTCGGTATGCGGCCACACCATGCGAAAGTTTCGCATGGTGTGGCCGCAGGCGGCCGTTGTCCAGGCCCGGCGCGAAGCGCCGGGCCTGGATTTCTAGGTCAAGGAACTATGTTCCTTGCAAAGGGAGGCAAGGGGAAGGATTCCCCTTACTTTTGATTATTACTTATTATAGCCCCGCCCGCGGCGAAGCCGCGGGCGGGGCTTAGGGCCCCTTGGTCGGCCGGTACCACCGGCATCAGCCCGTGGTACCGGCCGCACCAGGTCCAGGGGATGGATCCCCTGGCAAGGGGTTGCAAGGGGAAGGATTCCCCTTGCTTTTGCGGGGATTCTAAGGGCGAGGAGCCCTTAGATAGCCAGAGGGCGGAGCCCTGGCGTCCTTTGGGTTAAACAATTCTTGGGAAAAGAATAATAGATTTTACGGCGAGGGATTGATTGACTAAACATTCACCATTCCAGTCCAAGTGATTTTTCCAGAACACTGTTTTAATTTGAAAAATTTCAAGAATTTGTTGCGAAACTGTGGGTAAAATGGGCATTAAAATCGTTGCCGTTAGACGAATGGCTTCGGAACAAACTGCCAGCGCAGTGCATAGGCGTTTCTGATCTTCTGGGAGATCCGATTTGGCTAACTTCCAGGGAGCACGAATTTCTAAAAATTTATTAATTGCGCCTATAAATGCAAAAATATCTTCCAATGCCGAATGAAATTGCAATCGATCGTAGGCCTCGAGTACTTTATTGCGTGTTTTGGACCAGAGATCGACGATTTCATTTTCAGGGGATTCCGGCACCATAATTTAAGGAATAGTACCTCCGCAATAGCGTTGAAGCATATGATTATTTCGGCTAACGAGATTACCGAGATCATTACCGAGATCATTATTATAGCGTGAGACAAAAAGTTCGTGGGAAAAGTCGCTATCCTGACCGACTGCCATTTCACGAATTACGAAATAGCGAAAGGCATCGGCGCCGAATTGTTTAGCATAGTCGAGGGGATCGACGACATTGCCTACACTTTTGGACATTTTTTCGCCGGAGCAAAGCCACCAGCCATGGACTAAAAATGTTTTAGGCATGGGTAAATCCAGGGCACGCAATATAATTGGCCAATAGATAGCATGTGCGGGAACGAGAATATCCTTACCGATGACGTGGTAATCCACCGGCCAAAATTCGGAAAACTTTTCCGTACCGAAGCATACCGCAGAAATGTAGTTAATCAGGGCATCGAACCAGACATAGGTTACATATTCCGAATCAAATGGTAATTCGATTCCCCAGGAAAGGCGATTTTTAGGCCGTGAGATACAGAGATCATTAATATCTTCCTTTAAAAACTCCAGTACTTGTTTGGCGCGAAATTTTGGAAAAATAAAATCTTCATGGGCAGTAATGTAGTCGACGAGCCATTGTTTATGGGGATTTAATTTAAAAAAATAATTTATTTCCGTAATTTCGTTAATTTGGCCGAACTCGGATTCGGGCCAGATGCCATTTACCTTATCTTTTTCCTGGAGAAAGCGTTCAACGCGCGTGCTATAAAACCCCGTATACTCCGCCCTATAGATATCGCCCCTATCGAAAAGTTTTTGAAGAATATCGCGGACGATTACCCTGTGGCGGGGTTGAGTGGTACGGATATAATCATCGTAGGAGATATGGAGCAGTGCGCACATGTCGATAAATTCTTTAGCGACGGAATCGCAAAGCATTTGAGGTGAGACACCGCGATCCTTAGCCGTTTGCTCGACCTTTTGACCATGTTCATCGAGGCCGGTTAGGAAATGCACATCATAGCCGAGCAAGCGTTTGGTTCGGCAGATCACATCGGCCAAAATTTTTTCATAGGCATGGCCGATATGGGGATGTCCATTTGCGTAGTCGATGGCCGTAGTGAGATAAAATTTCTTCATAACCTTTCATGGAATAAGGAAATGATTGAATTTTTTTAGCAATCAAATTTTAGAAAAGTTTTGAGAACACGGGACGCTGTCCCGTGACCCTGCCAGGGAATAGTATTCCCTGGACCCCCAGGGCGGCCAGAGTTTGCACACCGTGCAAATTTCTGGCCCAAATGAACCCGGTCAAGGGGCTGGAGCCCCTTGCGGGGTCTGGGGTAGCACCCCAGACAATCGAGAAGCCCCTAGGCCCATAATAATTTAATAATATGGAAATTGATCAGTGGTTAAAGTTAGTTGAATACGGTGATCATCCTCATTCGGAGGGTATTCAGCGGGTAACGAAGGAAGCGGCTATCGAAATGCAGCGAAAATTTCATTCATTGCGAGCGCGGTTAGCAAGAAAATTCGGTGGCATACCGATCTACATCGGCCATCCAGACGATGAAAGTTTTGTTCGTTTTCCCGGCCATAGCGATACGCGTTCCTACGCCTGGGTACAGAATATCGAGGCTCGAGAAGATGGTATTTGGATCTTGCCCAAGTGGTCCGAAGACGGACAAAAATTGATCGAAAATTCCTACTTTAAATTTTTATCTCCACGTTGGGAAATGAAACGGGAAAGTGACGTACTGATTCCCATTCGACTTATTTCCGTCGGATTGACCAATCATCCCAATATTCCCGGTGACGCAATCGCAAATCAAAAAATGGTTACCAATAATTTGAAAGTCATTCCCGTTGCCATCGCTACAAATTGCGATAGGGCATCCAAAGAAGAAAAGGAAAAAAAGAAAAATAGAAGAATAAAAAAAAATCGGAACACAATGGAAAGTGCAGCCGATTCATCCGAATGGGATCCTGAATTCTTACGGGACATAAATTATTTATTGGCACAGTTATTTGCCGTGGACTTCAATCATTCCATTGGTGAGATTGAAAAACAGTTTGTAACGACTGTGGAACAGGCACGTCTGTGGCGAGAAGAAGGCAAAATATTGAAAAATAATAATGGAGAACTCGCCTCCGAATCGGAGCGATTCTATAAAATAGCCTGCGAAAAAGAACGACAGGTCAAGGAACTAGCGGAGCAGCTCAAGGATGAAAAGAATCGCTCCGGGGAACATTTTGTAAATTTTGCCATTAGTCGCGGATTTATTTTACCCAACGAGTCGGCAGAGTGGAAAGAAAAATATATAATAGATCCCAATGTTGCGTCGAATGAATTGTTGAAACGGAACTATGTTCTCAACACGACGTCCAAAACGGAACATCTGCGAGAAAAAATGAACACCGGCGGTAAAACACAAATTCTAGCCCTTGTCAATGAACGTATGGAACATAGCGGAGAAAATTACACGGAAGCATGGAATTCGGTTAAAAAATTACATCCCATTCTCTTTTAATCGAAATTCTATGCCGCTAAAGCATGTTTTGATCAATATTTGAGTCAGTTTAAATTCAAAGTCAAAAATTAAACTAAAAAATACGAAATGGAAAAGTACGTTTCACCCATCTTATCCAAAATGCAATAGTCTTTCATTGATATCAAGTTTTTTGATAAATTGCATTTTTTGAATTTTTTTAATTCTTATTTTATTTATTATGAACACTCTAATTCTATCAAATTCAACCGTTGGTACACACGAGGACTGTATCACTAAGTATGCGAAAACGGCAATTAGGCCGCGTCGATTGGTAGTTCTCGATGATACGGACCCCGATCAGGTCATCCATGCCACCACCTCTAGTCTACCCTTCGGTGTCGCCGACGACGAGGCTGCCATTGGTGAAATTCTAAACGTGGACCTTCTCGGCTGTTCCAATACCATTAGAATTATGGCCGGTACGGCGATTGATGCCGGTGAACTTCTCATTCCCGGGTCCGATGGTAAGGTATTACCCTTGCCAACGACGGTCGGTACCTACACTTGCATCGGCCTTGCTCTTTCAAAGGCCTCAAGCGGAGGCGAAGTCGAAGTCCTTACCTCCCTGCCTTACCCTTACACGATTACGGAATAATTTTAAAATTTTTATTATGAATACTTATGAAATTCTTCCCAAGGATGACGGTTTTCAAGACTTTGGTACAGTTTGTGCTGCAAATGAGTCTCGGTTTACTGCAGCGCATTATTCGGAGCCTCTCACCGCATTCACCGTCGGATGGAAAGATCGAGAAAAAATAGAGTCACTGCTTGACTTTGTCGCACCTATTATCAGCGTAGCGCGTCGCTTTGAGTTTAAAGTTGCCGATAATAATCAGGCGTTCTTATCCGAAACGGATGACATTCGTTCCATCGGTTCCGCTTTCAAGCGCATCGAATTTACCGGTACTTCGGTCACTTCGAAAACACTTAACAAAGGTTTAACTATTCGGGTCGACCACGATGATGTGGCCGGCGATGATTGGCGCGAACGCTACGTACAGTTGCTTTTACAGCGTCTTTACCGCAATGAATTGCGTCGAGCAATTGCTGCACTGGCAACCAATGCACTAAGTTTGGTTGAAAGTTATGTCTGGAGTAGCTCCGCGGGAACACCGAATCCCGATGCCGATATTCGTACGGAATTGGAAGTCGCCATGAATATGACTGGAGTACGGCCCAATCGCTTGATTCTTGGCGAAGGCGCGTGGGATATTCGGGCCAATGCCTATGACCACCAAAATAATGCCGGCGCAAATCGTTCCGCTTCCCTCAATTTGGAAGAATTTGCACGCAAATTGTTTGTCGATGAAGCACGCATTATCAGTGCCCGCTACCAAACTTTGGCAACGGAAAAATCATCCTTTCTCGGCAATTCAATCTACGCATTTTATACTAACGACGAAATTATGAAGGACGAACCCGCTAATATTAAACGCTTTGTAACACCCATCGATGGTAATTCTCCTTTCCGTGTCTATGTCGAAGAACATAGCAAGTTTAGCGATATTACCGTCGAACATTATAGCAATATTGTAATCACTTCTCCAAGCGGTATTCGTAAATTAATCGTCTCCGCTCTACAGTGAGTGCTGGGGTGCTACCAGTGCTGGGGTGCTACCCCAGACCCCGCAAGGGGCTCCAGCCCCTTGACCGGGTT
>JAIRZB010000015.1 GCA_031267435.1 Puniceicoccales bacterium
ATCCGCCCGTGGTACCGGCCGACCGGGGGCCAAGGCCCCGCCCGCGGCTTCGCCGCGGGCGGGTCTTTAATAAGTAATAAACAAAAGCAAGGGGAATCCTTCCCCTTGCATCCCCTTGCAAGGAACGTAGTTCCTTGACCTAGAAATCCAGGCCCGGCGCGAAGCGCCGGGCCTGGATAAAAAAGGCCGCCTGCGGCCAAACCATGCGAAAATTTCGCATGGCTTGGCCGCATATCGAGGTCAAGGAGTCCGTGACTCCTTGCGGGGTAAGGGGCAGAGCCCCATAGCAAGACATTATTTCGTTGTATCTTGTGTTAATTGCTTGTAATGCCGTTCCAATTGTTTAACGAACCGATCATTGAAGAAAGGTACCATTGCTTCCCAATTTCCGTTACATGTCTTATATTTTTCGAGTAACAATTTGTCTTCCGTTTCTGTCCATTTAAAAAAATGTGGACCGGACCCATGGTGATGCGGCGGACAACCGCGTTCCCCTTTGGGCCCACCGTGTTGGCAAGGGCCAGACCCACGGTGATGCGGCGGACGACCGCATCCACATTCTCCTTTGGAATCACCGTGTTGGCAAGGGCCAGACCCATGGTGATGTGGCGGACGACCGCGCTCTCCTTTGGGCCCACCGTGTTGCCAGGGACCGGGTCCATGGCGACGAAATTCCCTTTCATGGGGAGAATCGGAATCTTCTGAACCGGGCCCGTGGGAATGCGGTCCACGGCGATGGAAACGCGTATGTTTGCCAGAAAATGCTGGTCCATTTTCTTCGGAATCGCTTGCTAAAACGTAAGAATTACTGACCCATATCCCTGCTATCAAGGATATTATTAAGTATGACGTTCTCATAGAATGGATTCATATTATTTTTATACATTTCATTGTCAACATAATTGTTTTTTTGCCCATAATTTACATTCTCATAAATTGCGGATCCATAGCACCCATGGGCACAGCTTCGTCGATACCTTCGCCGCTGCTTGCAAATTGTATGTCATCCCTGGGCAGCTCTCCTCGTAAAAATTTCTCCATATCTTCATGCTCTTTTTGATAGTGTTCGATAAATTTTTCAAGAATTTTCTTAAAGTTATCCACATTCATAAATGCTGTTGGTAGTGCACGTACCATTCCAATTTGCTTACTTTCCGCATCAAAGGAAAATGTCAAATTATCCGAATCAATACTGCCATTTTGCATGACATAATGGCGCAAAATTTCTTTCTTCCCAATATTAGGAACTTCTCCAAGTTCCGTGTAAAAAATCATACCATTGAAATGTTCGTTAAATTTTAAATGAATTTGAACCTCATCATCCACCGCTAAACAACAGTAAGCTTCGTCATCCACATCCAGTTGTGTGCCAATCTCTCGTCCAAAATCATCGATTATCTGTACCATTAAATCTCTTGACATATCTAATCCCTCTTGGATAAAACTATAAAATAAAAATAAAACGTCAATAAAATTTAAAAAATAAAAATTAACACAGGGAAAACAATTCAAGATTTGCGAATGTTTCAGCGACCAAATTGGGTGTTAGCGCAGCAAAATTATTTTTATCCGGCGACTCTATGACGTAAACCGGTGCATCAAAAATGGGAGAAGTTTTATCGGGATTGGTTGGGCCAAAGAAAACAACCGTCGGGATTCCTAGGAAATTGGCCAAATGAACGCCGCCCGTATCATTTCCGATTACCAGTTTACAAGCCGCAATTTCATCGGTAAATTCGAGGAGATTTGTTTTTCCGGCGCGATCGATAACGCGACTGGAAAATTGGCTCCTAATCTCCCGGGTAATCGTTGCGTCGTTGGACGTTCCAAAAAGAATAATATGATCGGTCGTTCGCTCTAAAAGAATCCCGATGAGATCGATCCAATGTTGCGTAGGCCAGCGCTTGGCCGGACTATTTTCACTGCCGCAAATTAATCCAATTGCATTTGATTTTTCGACTTCTAGGCTGAGCGGCTTGAGATCCCAATTGCCTTGATACCCCATTTCCCGTATGAAAAATTGCGTGGTTTGTTCCTGGTGAACGGTCTGCAAATTATCAAAATTTATAAAAATGCGCTGCGAAAACCAGGGACGCTTCCTATGCGGGAATTGCTGCGCAAATGAATAGGATGCATTTAAAATAAATGTTTCGATATCGCCCGTCGTTGAATTGACGAGCCGTATCAAAAAATCAGGATTCAACTGACGATATGCCCAGAGTTGTCGATAGTATTTTTTACTTTTTTTTGCGAGAGGTAAAACACAATCCGCAAGATGTAATTTTTCTAAAAATTGAACAAATTGAGGCCGCACCATTAGTATTATTTGCCCATCGGGCCGTGCCCAACGGACGGCTTTTACAAGGGGTATGGCCATGATAATATCGCCCAACCAATTGGGCATGCGAATGAAGATTTTTATTTTTTTTTCAATTTTCGAAGGGTCTATGGCACAGCGCTTCTGCAGCAAATTGAGCCAATTGTGTCCTTGATCGTGCGTATGCCAGCGATTATGTACCCACAACCAGTCATAGCAAATGGCGTCATTGGAAGATAATTTTCGCTCCAACCATGCGTTCATTGCTTCCATAACGCAATAGTCATCGCCGCCAAATTGATCCTGACCATCCGATTTATTTTGATTTTTTTTGCCTAGATCGAGGCGCTCCACGGAACATTTCGCACGAAAAATTCCCGTTCGCTGGGGCATCAACATGGAAATGGGACAGCGAAAATGCTTATATAAAAGATCGGGAAGGGGGGTCATCGATGCAACTCTCCCGAAAAATGACGCCAAAATACCCCAGTCATTGGCATTTTGGTCGAATAAAATCACAACAATTCCATTGCGTTTTAAAATTTCCTTGGCTTCAAAAAAACCCACTCCCCGTACGAGAAGTTTTAATCCAAATTTTTCACGCGTCCGGCGAATCCAGCGTTCAAGCTCTTTATTCTTAAATGGCCGATAAACTACACCGATTTCATTTCGTCTCGCCCTTTCATCCAATAGGGGTATAGCGGTCATTGCCTCCATTTGTGAAAAATGGGACAATAAAATAATACATGGCCCCCCATTGCTTTCCTTTTCTCGAAAAAATTCTCCGATTGAATCGTCCAATTGATAGGATCGCCGAATTCGTTTTTCCGAAAAATAAGGCAACGCAATCGCTAAAAGTCCTAGCTCGACCATGCGGCTACAGTTCTTCCGTGCAATTATTTTACATTCTACTTTCGTTTTGTCAGGGAAAGCGTGGGCAATGTTCGAGAGGAGAATGCGCCGTCGCTTCCGGAAAAACAAAAAGAAAAACTGACCCCAAAACTGGCATAGTAGTGCGATACAACCGGTGGGCAATTTTGCAATGACATAGCCAATGGCGCAAATGAATGGACGTGCGATCATGTGTATTTTTTGAACATCAATGCCGCATTATGTCCACCGAAGCCAAGATTTTCACTGATCGCCACATTCACATCGTGCTCGATTGCTTTATTGGGAACGTAGTCCAAATCACAGTACGGATCGGGATTTTCATAATTGATCGTCGGAGGAATAAACCCCGTCTCAATTACTTTGGCGCAAATAATTGCTTCAATTCCACCCGCTGCTCCCAATAAATGACCTGTCATACTCTTTGTCGAGCTAATTTTTGGATTTTTCACATTTGCTTTAAACGTACGTTTAATGGCAAGTGTTTCGCATCTATCATTCATTTCCGTAGAAGTCCCGTGGGCATTGATGTAATCCACATCGGCGGGCTGCAATCCCGATTCATGTAACAAATTTTTCAAACAATTTGCCAGGCCGTTACCATTCGGATCCGGACTCGTTATGTGATAGGCATCGCAACTCGCCGCATAGCCAACTACCTCACAGTAGATTTTTGCTCCACGTGCCACAGCGCTCTCCAAAGTCTCTAATAGTACAATCCCTGCCCCTTCGCCCATAACAAACCCATCGCGTTTGGCATCGAAGGGGCGACTAGCCCGTTCCGGTTCACCATTGAAGTGGGTCGACATCGCCTTCATCATACAAAATCCAGCAAAGCTGAGTTCAACGAGTGCCGCCTCGCTACCGCCTGCAAAAATAGCATCCGCCTTTCCGAGCTTGAGCATATTGTAGGCTTCGCCGATGGTATGCGTCGAAGAAGAACACGCCGTTACGGCTGAAAAGTTGGGACCTTTGAACCCGAACTGAATTGCAACGACTCCCGATGCCATATTACAGAGAAGGGAGGGAATCATAAATGGCGATACCCTCAGCGTACCCATATTATGAAAACGTGCGGTCTGTTTCTGGATGGTATCGACACCACCGATCCCCGAACCGATAATGACCCCCACACGGAATGGATCGAATTGTTTCAGATCAAACCTAGCATCCTGAATCGCATTCCGGGTCGCCGCTACGGCAAAATGAGTAAAACGGTCACTATGTTTGACATCCCTAGCATCCATATAATTTTCTGGATTGAAATCTTTCACCTCTGCGCCTACCTGGCAGGGATAGGATTTGGGGTCAAAGGCAGCGATCCGCATTATTCCGCTTTTTCCTGCAACAATATTGCTCCAAAAGGAATCCACATTATTTCCCAGTGAAGTAATACTTCCCAGGCCCGTAACGACGACACGGCACAACTCGGACATAGGGAAAAATGCTACGCGATACGGCCTTTTATATACGCGATGACATCTTTGACGGTCAGTAATTTTTCGGCATCCGCTTCGGGGATACCTCCTTCGATTTCATCTTCGAACTCATCTTCGAACGCCATCATTAATTCAACGGTCCCGAGGGAATCCGCCCCCAAGTCGTCCAAAAATGATGCATCATCGCTTACCTTTTCTTCACTAACATTAAGAGAATTGACGATCACTTCCCTAACCCTTTGTTCTATTGATTTCTCAGCCATAACTTATGGTTTTCTACACTTATGAATATTGATCACCGAAGTCAAGCGACTTTTCGAGTTATTTTTAAGCGAGGCTTTTCATTCATTTCGGAAATAAAATCATTAAATACTTTATAAAAAAACTTGCAATTTTTTATTTTATTCAAAGAATACGTAAATATCATGAATATTATAAACAATAATTTTTTTCGCAGTATAATCTATCTTGTCCTGGGGAATATGGGATCCGTTGCCCTTGGAGACCCCGAACCTACCATACAGGATGATATGAAATTATCGGATCAATCATCTGGGCAAAGTAATCCGGAAGATTTGGTTAGGAAAAAAGAAATCGCCAAACAATATTTAAAGGCAAACCCGTTGACACTTCTGGATAATCTTCCTAATCTTCCTGGAAGGAAGTATAACGTAAAACCGGAAAAAATGCTGGGGAAAGGTGGTTATGGTAATGTGTATAGCGGCCAACTTGTATCCATCGAGACACCCACCAGGAGATCCACTAGGATAGCAACCAAGCGCCAAAGTGGCAAATTTTCTCAAATTGCCCGAACCATTTCTGTGGATTCTAGCCCAACTGACATGGGCATGCCAGAAATCGCGATAAAAGTACCACGCCAAAGAGATGGAAGCACAACAAATCCAGAAGTTGAAGCTGGAAATGCTTTACGAGAGATCTATGGCAATATCAACGAAGGTACATTACTTTCCGATGTGCAAGGGCTTTCTGTGCTAGTGCTACCTATCGGTGGCTACCAAGTGAGTAAAAGTGAAACTGATGCAATAGATGGCATGCCACTCCCTGTGTCTAGTAAAGGAGGTAAATCGCCGATGGTTGAAGCGATAATTCAAGAAAAAATTCGAGGATGGGATGCGCAAAAAACGTTGCGAAATAGCAATCCTCCTTTTGACAATGGCTTTGTAGACAATCCTCAAAAGGCACTTGAACGGGCAGCTGGATTAGCACTTGGCTTATATGCATTGCATCAAACAGGGAAAATACACGGTGATTTGAAGATGGAGAATATAATAATTGAGAAGTTAGCGGGTGGTGATTACCGTTATCGGATTATCGATTTGGGATTAGTTAGAGACGTTGGAGAGCCAATAACAGACTTCGGGTCTCCCAATCGTCCCCCTGAGTTTACAACACTGTACATGCGCAATTCGGAAGAATCTTCATTCTTAGCAGCAGCTACGTCCTATGACATATATTCATTGGGAACCATGCTGCCAGAATTGTTATTTGGGCAAGGCGCAGAAGAAGTATGTCTAGACGAGTTGCAGTTTATGGCACTGGGGCAATTGGTAAACACACTTCCGCCTTTTCTAGGCATCATAAAAGGTCAAATAAAAAAGCTACTTATGGGACCAAGTCAGCTGCTCATAGAAGAGCCGCCTGTTCCGAATGATGTAAAAAATCTATTAAGCCAGCTATTTATAGCACCAAGTCAGCTGCCCATAGAAGCGATGCCTGTTCTGAAAGATATAAACGATCTATTAAGCCAAACAGAACATCCCTTACAAGAGAGCATGCAATCTCAGTTAGGAATAATAAAAAATCTGCTAGAAAAAAGGTTACCCATTCCGATAGTTAGAATAAATCCATTGAAAAGAGAAATACATTCATTAACAAGAGAAATAGCTTTGTTACCAAAAGAAGCAGAGAATCAGCTTGGAATAAAGCTTAATAGAACAAAGCGTAAGCTTACAGCAATAGTAGATCAGCTCAGAGAAGAGATACCCATTTCGAAAGAAACAAAAGATTTTGTAAGAAAAGAAATAAATTTATTAAACCGTCGAGGCATATTTGAAAAATCTGAAGAAATAGTCGAACATATATATGAAAGGTCTCAGAAATTAATAGACAAACTCATATTGAAAGGATTTCTCATAGCGAATCAATTGATGGAAGAAAAAACAAATCAATCCTATTCTCAGAAAGAAGTGGAAACACTTGCGCGATTGACGGCGGGTTGTCTTTCATTGGATCCGTTGATGCGACCATCAGCCCAAGAGATACTCGAGACGCTAACGGAACTGGCCCTAATTAACTCCCATTCGGATGGATATACAATTGAAAGTCTCACGGAAGGAGAGCGCAAAAGTTTAGGTTTAACCCCAGAAGACATGGATGCACCGGACTTCAGCCCTAAACAGCTTCAGGATCTTGCCGAAGGCCGTAGGGCACGGTATCCGGAAATGCTTAAAGCACGGGATCGGGAAATACTCGAAGCACGGTATCCGAAATTGTTCGAAGCGCAGAGACAGAAACTCGAAGCACGGGATCGGAAATTGTTCGAAGCACGGAGACAGGAACTCGAAGCACGGTATCCGGAATTGTTCGAAGCACAGAGACAGAAAGTCGAAGCACGGTATCGGGAATTGCTTGAAGCACAGGAGCAGGAATCGCTTGAAGAATGGGATCAGGAATTGTTCGAAGCGCAGAGACAGGAACTCGAAGCATAGAGACAGGAAGTCGAAGCAGTCCAATTCGTATAAAAAATCAAAATCAAGTCAAAAATATAAACGTCAAAATTCAATAGTTTTGGCGTTATTTTTTTGTAGAATTCGACCAATTTTTCGTAAGTATTTTATAAAAAACTTGCAATTTTTTATTTTTCTTAGAGAATATGCGAACATCATGAATACTATAAATAATAATATTTTACGCAGTATAATCTACCTTGCCCTGGGAAATATGGGATCCATCATCCTGGGCAGCGAAGAGCTAACGAATGCCGAGAAATTTCGAAAAGAAAATCCTATTGTTGCTGAGGAGATAGAAATGTTGCCTAGGATCAATCAATCGGATGTGAGAAATAAAGGTAAAAAATTAGGAGAAGGAGGGTTTGGAGAGGTTTATGCCTACACAATAGGTAAAGGCGATCAGAAACGTGAAATTATAGTGAAGCTCCCAAAAGATACGAAATACGCTCAAAAATCAATCAAGATTGAAATAGATGCGGGAGAAAAACTAATGGATAGGTTTTATGAAATGCAAGATGATTCTTTATTCTCAGATTATCAAGGATTGCCCATTCTATCATTGCCCGTACGCAATCAAGGGAACCATTACGTAGCACTCCAAGACAAAATTAACGGAGTGGATGGGGTTAATGCCATAGCTGGAACAAGGAGTCAGCTCCCATTACTTATCTTTCGCAATGGCTTTGTGGTCAATCCTCGAAAGGCAATTGAACTGTTAACTGAATTGGTACTCGGCTTATATGCATTGCATAGGGCCGGGAAAGTTCACCATGATCTAAAGTTAGAAAATATCATGTTTGAAATACAGCAATTTCTCGAGGGAGAATATTCATTGGGAGAATATCGAATTCGGATTATTGATCTCGGTGGAGCGGTCAACATCGGAGCACCTCACGGTGATGCATATTCGCTTAATGGAGCCCCTGAATATATATCCCCCCGTCCAGAAGAAGAACAGGACTCAGTCGTTCAACCTTCCTATGACATTTATTCATTGGGAACCATGCTTCCAACTTTACTTTTTGGCCAAGCAATTGGTAATAGAACTATGTTGGCTAAAGGTTATCAAGTTGGAATACCATCTCCATTTGTTCAGACGTATCGAAAAATAGAAGACGGGCTGGTTGAAGAAAAAATGTTAACAATAAAGTTGTCAAGAAAGTATATAAGAAAAGACCCTGAAGTCCAAGACGCATTACAAAATAGAATGAGAGAGGATATGCTGCGATTATATGTCACAACAAATCTTGCAATGCAAAAAGAAACGGGGAAGGCTTATTCGGATAGGGAAGTGGAAACACTTGCGCGATTGACGGCGGATTGTCTTTCATTGGATCCGTCCAGGCGACCATCAGCCCAAGAAATACTCGAGACGCTAACGGAACTTTTGGTTCAAGCCCGTTCGGATGGATACACATTTCAAAGTCTTACGGAAGGAGAGCGCAAAAGTTTAGGTTTAACCCCAAAAGACATGGATGAACCGGACCTCAGCCCTGAACAGCTTCAGAATCTTATCGAAGGCCGTAAGGCACGGGATCGGGAAATGCT
>JAIRZB010000109.1 GCA_031267435.1 Puniceicoccales bacterium
TACCGAGGTCAAGGAGTCCGTGACTCCTTGCGGGAGTCCAGAGGGCGGAGCCCTCTGGCTAGGCAATTATTTTAAAAAATACGCGTTTCCCGGACTGAATAGTATAGGGACAACGATCAAATTCCAGGATAAATTTAAAGTTTTTTTCACATTTTCCATTGACTTTAACTGCTCCTTGTTCGACCAGTCGATGGACTTCCCTATTGCTTTCAAAAAACTGTGAATACACCATTGCATCGGCCAAAGTAACTGGATTTTTCGCCATTGCCTGCAATGAAAATTCCGGTATATTTTCAGGAATTTCTTTGTGTGAAAATATCGTTTCAAAGTCGGACCGTTCCTTTGCACCGACTTCTGGACCAAAAAACCGTGTCACCAGTGATTGCGCCAGAAATTTTTTCGTATCCATGGGATGCTGTTCTTTCAGTGCCTCGATTGCATCATTAGAATACTCCAACAGTAGCTTGAAGTAGGCCTCCATGACATCATCTGAAATCGACATAATTCGCCCGAACATATCCTTGGAGGAATGATTAAACGAAATGTAATTATCGTAACTTTTCGACATTTTTCGTTTACCATCGAGGCCGATGAGAAGGGGCATTGTGATGACAATTTGTTCAGGCTGGCCGTAATCCTTTTGGAGCACGCGGCCAACCAATAAATTAAAAAATTGATCGGTACCACCGAGTTCAACATCGGCTTCGAGCATGACCGAATCGTAGCCTTGCATCAGGGGGTACAAAAACTCCACGATTGAAATGGGTTCATTTTCATGGTAACGTTTTGCAAAATCGTCCCGCTCGAGCATTCGTGCCACCGTCATTTTACGTGCAATAATGAGCATATCGTCGAATGTCATTTTACGGAACCATTCGCTATTGCGGCGAATGATCGTTTTTTTGGGGTCGATAATTTTGAAGGCCTGATCGAGATAGGTCTTGGCATTTTGTTCGACTTCCTGCGGAGTCAATACGGGACGCGTCGAGGAACGGCCGGAAGGATCTCCGATGGTGGCGGTATGATCACCGATCAGCAAAATTGTTTCATGGCCGAGATCCTGAAATTGGCGTAATTTATTAAAAACGACCATATGGCCAAAGGTTAAATCGGGGCGCGTAGGGTCGATACCCAATTTTACTTTCAGTATTTTTTTTTGAGAGAGTCGTTCGGCGAGCGATTCCTTACCAACGATCGTATCGATACCGTCGACGAGTTTATCCATTGCATTCACGGAAGAAAAACTAGAATTTTGTGGAAATTGTCAAAGTTTAAATAAAATTTTCGAAGCAATCTAAAAATCCAGATTATCGATGGACCGCAAAAATAACGCGGAAATACGATCATCGTAAAATGAGTAGATTTGTGTCTATCGCTTCTGCCATTGCCAGGATTGCCATTCACCTGGCCTGGGCCTTCGAAGGGCATTAAAAAGTAAAACGAAGCATAGATATATCAGAAAAAATGGCATGCGAATGAGTAAAAATCGAATACCTATGCGATAGAAATAATAACAAAAATTAGAAAATTTTTTACACCATTCCTGAAAATTGCCCATGTTTTTTATTCGATACCCATGGATTGAACAATGCGTAAGAGTTCCTGCTCTCCCTTGTATTCGATGATAATTTTCCCCGTCGAGCCGTGTTGCAAGGAAACATTAGCAGCCAATTGCTGTGCGATTTGTTTTTCAATTTTCATGAGCGATTCGCTGAGTTCGCGCGGAGTCAGTGGCATAGCTGTGGGCTTACTCGATTTTAAGATATTCGCCTGACGTTCCGTTTGACGGATATTTAAATCACCGCTAAGAATTTTTTCCAGTAAATGTATGCGTAGGGAAGGATTATCGACTCCCAGTAAGACTTTCGCATGGCCCACCGTAATTTTTCCCAGTGCCAGAATGGATAAAATTTCTGCTTCCAGATTGAGAAGCCGCATGGAATTGGCGATCGTCGCACGTGCCTTACCAACCCGCTGCGCAATTTGTTCCTGCGTAAAACCGTATTCATTGGCTAATTGGACGAAACCTGCGGCTTCTTCCACGGGATTTAAAGATTCGCGCTGCAAATTTTCGATGAGTGAAATAATGGCACAATCCCGTTCATTGGCATGAATAATCCTGGCGAGAGTTTTTTCCGTACCTAAAAATTGCATTGCCCGAAAACGTCGCTCCCCTGCTACAATGGAAAATTTTTTATCATCCAGAGGACATACGACAATCGGTTGCAATAGACCTTCCCGCTGGATACTGTTGGCTAGTTCGCGAATCGATGTTGGATCAAAATTTTTCCGCGCCTGCTTTTCGTTGGGGACGATACGATCCAGGGGTAACTCATAGACTTCTTCTTCCCGTTTATCCTGGACCGTCCCGTGATGCGCGGATATACCGTTACAAATAAGACCATCGAGGCCACGTCCAAGCCTTAACTTTTTATTGGTAGCCATTTATTTTTTACTTTGGGATAGAAATCACCTGCCCAGCGACCAGATGATTTTCATTGATAAGCAAATTCGCATCTTTAATTTGATTCTGCGTTACATTAAATTTTTCTGCGACCTTATCCAATGTATCGCCCAACTTGACCTCATAGACGATGCCATTGAATTGTTTTGTTGCTGAACCCATCATGGTTGTTGATAGCTGCTGCTGTGCATTGGCCATTGACGTTATGGAAGTCACCGCATCAATTACCTTCCCAGATAAAGCATTAACTTCCTGGGATAATTTTTCGATTAGGCAATTAAACTCCTGGGATAATGCGACAAAGGCGACCTTGATACGTTGATCGGCGATTTCCGTAACACTTGTTCCACCCTCCTTTTGCAAAATCTCTTTAATGGTATTTGTGGTTTGTGTAGTTTGACGATCGATTAATGAATTAATTTTATTGGTCAAACGCCCGATTTCTTTTTCCACATTTCGCAATTCGGTTTTCAGGGCAGTTACTTCTTTTTGCAAATTTTCATGTTTTTCATTGAATATTTCGACAAAATCCTGGGTATTTTTTTGCGTTGGCTTTGCCGATGCGACCGCACACCCGATAAATATGCTAAAAAAAATAGACTTCAGCATGGTTGCGATCCTAAACATCCAAGCTTTTTGTCAATGGTTTCTCGAATTTTTAGCCATATTTGCCCAAAAAACCAAACATTTAGCGTAAAATAGGCTTCCGTGCCTGGCGCAATGAAGCCTAAATCAACTCCCATTTGTGTAATTGTGTAAATAGGGCCTTAAAAATTCCTGCTATTCGGTACAATCAGGAGTTTGGGTACAATTGCAGATGGTTTGGGTACACTTGCATTCCCCATTGGGTAGATTGCTATCGCAACATTTCGCATTTACCGGGCCAATAATTTTTTCAACGACGACGCAAATTGAACCGAGGTTTGTCATACCAAATTCTTGGTGAAGCGTTTGGGTAATGACTTGCTGTAGCCTATTGCTCGTGGATTGCATATTGTGTGGACAGGCAACGGAAACGCGCAAATTAATTTTTCGGCAGCATGTGCTACGAATGCGTACACGCGTATGCGACTGAGGTACGACTCCACGGCAAATTTTTTTCACAACATTTTTTAATGCTGATTTTTTTAGAAAGACAACTCCATGGTCCGTCGTATAGATGTGTACCAGATTCCCATACTTTTTTTTATGGCGACGTACGATGAAAAATATAATACAGAAAGTAATGACTATGGGGAAAAATTGCAAGGGATTTTCCAATATTTCGCCCCAATATAGCTGCCAATTCTCCCAGCAGAATAGACCTTTTATAAATTCCCACATTTGATTTAATGCTCCGTCCATGGATTATTTATATTAAATTAATAAAAAAAGTAAACCAAAAATTTACAAAAGAAATAATCCAAAGAAAAGATTTAAATTCCAAGAATAACTCAGGGAAGAACATATTGCAACCCATGCTAGGAGATTATATCCAAAGGAAAATAAAGAGACGTTTTGGTAAAACTAAAAACATGTTCTAATTCCCCTTGCGGATTAAACCAAAACGTCATCTTTAAACTATGAAAAAAACAAAAAACACATTATACTATTTTGTCCTCGCGATCACACATTATTCCATGTGCTACCTCTCGGACAACTGCTATGCTTACTAAATATTCTAGGATTGCAAGAGCAAAATTTATTCCACCTGCGGGACCACATCCCGTGATTATATTTCCATCCACCACTGTGAGTTCATGCACCTGCGCATCCTTTAATTCGTCTTTCATCGAAAAATGGGCCGTATGGCGGTGCTTATCTAAAATTTCCAAATCGTGTAGCAAAATCGGTGCCGCACAAATGGCAGCCACTAGTTTTCCCGATTCATATTGTTTTCGGATTAAATTTTTTATCTCCGTATTATGGCGTAGGCGTAAAACTCCAGCCCCTCCGGGAATAATAATCGCATCGAATTCCTCCGTTGGGATGCCAACGACATCGGCAACGCAGGTGATATGGTGAGCTCCCGTAATATTTTTTTCGCCATCCAAAGCGGCCATAGTTACGCCAATGCCGCCGCGACGGAGCACGTCGATGGTGCTAATCGCCTCGATTTCTTCAAAGCCAGGAAATAAAATAATCAGAGCCGTACTCATAAATTTGCTGTTATTTTTCCGGTATTATTTTCCATAATTTGGGGTTTAAGAAAAGCGAGTTTGCGACCCGCCCTAAGTCCGAGATCTTTCCAATGGCGTAGGCGTAGTTCAACGACCACAACGGCGCCATTTGGAATGTCCTCATACTCGGAATTGGTAATGGAGGTTAATAATTCCATAATGCTTGGGTTAGACGCAATTAGCATGACGGAATTTTTTTCATCCGGCAGCGATTGTAGAATTTCGAGAATTTTCGGAATATCGGCATCGTAGAGATCTTCGCGAATATCGATCACGTTAACCAATAGGCCAAATACTTCGCGTATATGCTTTGCCGTTTCGATCGAACGGCGGGCGCTACTAGTCAAAATAATATTAGGACGCATACCTTGCGCAACTATTTGGCTCCCAATCGACTCGAGTTCCTTGACTCCCTGCTCATCCAATTCTCGCTCACGGTCAAGGGCGCCAATCGCTGCGTGAGCATTTCTTACAATATATAGTCGTTTCATATTTTTACTCCCATATCGTCGCCCATCAGGGCAAACATTTCTATCCCATTTTCAGAATTTTAGCGAAGGTCTTCCGCAAAACTTACTTTATTTTTTTGAAAAATTGTAATCACCGTTGAACCTCCAAAGCTGAAATAACCTTTTTCTTCACCTTTGAAATAGAGGCGGCCGACTTCGGCGGTCTGCGTAATGCTCCCGACACAGGTTGCCCCCACTTCGATCATCAGAAATTGATCCACATCCTCAGTCTGTAGAATGGAAACAATTCGTTTATTTTCAAAGAAAATGGCAATTCTTTTTTTTGTAGCGATTGGATTGACCGACAGGTAATCGCCATTGACCCGATAAATTTTACGAATAACGGCATTACAGGGAAAATGAAAGCGATGATAATCCGTCGGACAAAGGCGGGAAATCAGAACTTGACCATCTTTGAATTGGGCGAAAAGTTCTTCATTTTGCAGCAACGATTTTAGATCAAACTTTTGTCCTTTAACGAAAAAGGAGGGTAATTTTTTAGTATTTTCGATGAGGAGGTGACGACCATCGCAGGGGAAAATAATCTTTTGATTTTCAACGGCGATGGGACGGGCTGTTTTATTTAACTTTCGAGTAAAAAAGTCATCGAAACTGATAAAATTTTCAACTTTTTTTTCAAATATAGAGGAATCGATTTTGTAGCGTTCGATGAACGGTTTAATTTTTCTTCGAGAATGCGTATTTCGCATAAGATGGCCATAAATTCGGGAGAACAACTTACGTTTGATCACCTGATTGAGAGCCAACTTACCAACTTTTGAATTATACAACAATTTCAAAAAAGGTTCTCCGTAGACAAATTCTTCTTCGAAAAGCTTAGTATAGCGGTTATAGAATTTTATTTTATCTCCCATGCCCGTTTGAGGGAAGTGAAATAAAATCTGCCGCCAAGGAAAGGAAAAAATGGAGGACGCGCTTTCCCGGGAAAGTGATATGTACTGAATTTTTGCGATTTTCGTACATTTTAAGCAGGTATGAAGCCAATAAAAATGATCATTAAAAATTTTCCAATCAAGTTTGGTCATTGTTCCGGAGGAACGAAAGTTAACCTGCGGAACAAATTTGAAATAAATTTTATGCTTGACAGCGCTTCAAGTTCCTGAGAT
>JAIRZB010000033.1 GCA_031267435.1 Puniceicoccales bacterium
GCCGGCACCCCGGGCAGGTGCCGGGGGTGCCGGCCGACCATGGGGCCTTGCCCCGCCCGCGGCTTCGCCGCGGGCGGGGCTTATTAAGTAATAAGCAAAAGCAAGGGGAATCCTTCCCCTTGCATCCCCTTGCAAGGAACACAGTTCCTTGACCTGGGAATCCAGGCCCGCGGCGAAGCCGCGGGCCTGGACAAAGGACCGGTGCGGCCACACCAAGCGAAACTTTCGCATGGTGTGGCCGCTGTACGTGGTCAAGGAGTCCGTGACTCCTTGCGGGAGTCCAGAGGGCAGAGCCCTCTGGTATAGTTTAATTGTTTAAATTGATTTAACCAATTTTTCGTTGGCTAAATTAATTTTTTCGCGACAAATTCGCGTAGCCTCCTGGCCTGCGATCGATGTCGCCACCTTCATCGCGCTGCGTATGGCACGGTGTGTGCTTGATCCATGGGATTTCAATACCACGCCATTTAATCCCAACAAACTTGCCGCACCATAGGTTTCTGGATTTAGGTACCCCTTTAAAGCTTTAAAAACGCCATTCGATAGCACAGCACCAAGCATTCTTATCGGATTTTTCATGAATTCTTGCTTTAAATATCCCTTTAATTGTATGATCAACGATTCCAATGTTTTTAGTAAAATATTTCCCACGAAACCATCGCAAACTACCACATCCACGCCGCTACCAAAAATTTGAAATCCTTCGATTAGACCCACATAATTCATCAAATCGCCCATCTTTTTCAAAATTTCATGTGCCGTGAGCGTTGCCTCATTGCCCTTGCCCTCCTCCGTTCCGATGGTTAATAAACCCACTCTGGGTTTTTCAATTCCTAAAATACGCGAACAGTAATCGGTTCCCAAAATTGCATTGTGCATCATCTGCAGCGGCGTCGTATTCGGATTTGCGCCCACATCGAGTAGAACAATATATCGATTGAATGTTGGAATAACCGTCGCCAACGCGGGACGTTCCACGCCTTCCATTGGACGCAATTTCAGAGTACTTCCCGCCATTAGACTTCCCGTATTACCACAGCTCAGCATGGCATCGGCTTTACCAAACTGTATGAGTTCGATTGCCCGAATAACGGAAGCATCTTTTTTTGCCCGAAATGCCTGGAGTGGCTTTTCTTCCATCGCGATCACTTCGGAAGCATGTATAATTTCGACGCGCGAACGATCAAAATTTCTTTGGACCTCGAGATTACTTTGAATCACATCCCGATCGCCCACCAAAATCACACGGCAATCTTCCTGATCGCCCAGGGCATCGATAACCCCGCTAATAACTTCACCCGGACCTAAATCGGCCCCCATGACATCAACGGCAATAACACGCGACGAGGCATCCATCAAGGGTGTAATTTATTCTTCAAGTGCAATAATTGACGGCCGCGATAGGTTCCCGTGGAGGGATCGACGTGATGCATCATAAACAATGATCCATCGGTACTCTTAGAGAACTGGGGAGCGATGAAACGATTAGCCCCTCGCCGCTTGCGGCTTCTCTGTTTTGACTGTTTTCTTTTCGGCTGTGCCATTTTGAATAAAAACTTCATGTCCATAAAAGGCGAAATATCTCCATCGTCAAGTTTTAAAAAAAATTATTATAAAATAATACTTCTAGCATCGAAATACAACAACTTGTTCTCGTTGCTCCAAAATCTTACATGTATGCGCTTAGTGCTCTACGTTGAGCACGGTTAAAGTTTTGATACCTCCTAAACATGGACTCAGAAGTCATAGAATGGAAATATTTTTTGTGAAGTGGAAGCAAATCGCTTGACAAGCTCAAAAAATGACACCGAGACTAAGCGGCATAGAGTTGGAGCAAACGACACGTTTAAAACCAAGGTATTTGCTCTTCAGCAAAGGAATATTATAGTGCTTGCAGAACTCCATTTTATAGCTTATCCATTAAATCGTTTAAAAAATGGAAAAACTTTCTTGATAAGCATTCATTTTCGCCTATGGATGTTCAAATATTGTGACTAAAAACCAATTATTCCGTAAAGGGAAATGGCCAATTGCTTCGATTATTTTTGGAGTTTTGCTATCAAACTTAAGTGCGACAGCTCCTGCGGATGATCCACCGACCATTCTTATACTCGATCCTGAAAATTGTATTCTGAAATCTACCAATGCTTCCATAGGAGAGAGGAAATTTATTGCCAATATTTTTAACCCTCTTCCTCGAAAATCATTGGCATCGAGTACGATACAAGTGGATGAATTGATTGGCGAAGGACAATACGGTAGAGTCTACAAAGCTTTTGCAAATGGACAATGCGTAGCCGTAAAACAGCCCAAAAAAGGAAAATCCGTTGAACGGGAATTTAAACAAGCCCAAAACGTTGTTACAGCTATATATGAAGCAGCACGAGAGAATCGACAATATTCCAAGTCAACGATGCCTCCAGGATTAATGATACAACATTTCAAGTCAATGACACAACGTTTCAAGTATATCATACTTCCCTATTATATAACTAGCGATGGCAGTCTTGTTGAAAGGCGAGTAAATGGCGACAACCTCTACCATATAATTAAGTATGGAATAGAACCCTACCCTAATGGGGAACCCAATAATAATGGAGAGGCCATCCGACGTGCAGTGTCTTTCTTTATGACGCTCGCAGTCATCCACGCACTGAATATTGTTTGTGGCGATCTAAACCCCGGGAACATCGTTATAGAAAACAATCCTTCCGAAAATCATCCCTGTTGTTTCATTGATTGGGATATGTCACAAATAACCGGAAAACCTCTCTGGGCTGGCTTTCTCAATCAACCCGAGTGCCTGCCTCCCGAATACCAAGAGGCAAGTGAAAGGTTTTTAAATTATCAGAAACAACTTGATAAAATGCGTTCTGAGTGTATGATAATCCAAACGCAACTGCAAAATCTATGCCTGGAAATGGATAAAAAACAAGAACTTGAAGCCAGGCGAACAATACTCCAACAAAATGCACAAGCAGTACAGGCTCATCTGGAATCAATTCGTTATCCCGATGCGCATCCCTCCTTTGATATATACCGAGCCATTTCTATTTTTAAGCTTTTATTATTTGGAAGATCTCAGCAAGCAGACATGTACGAACCACCTGTTTCGCAACGGATTGATGAGATCTTGAAGGGAATGGCGAATCCTGATCCTGAACAACGCCTTTCCGCGAAAAAAATCGCCGCAAAATTACAGCTCATTTATTTCGAATATTTCGTTAAACGTAAAACACCTTGTCAAGCATGAGAATTTGTATTCAGACAAACAGCTGCAATTTTCAACTTTCGCCACTGCACCCATTATTTTTTGCGCATTAGGAAAAATCACCTAATAGGTTCAAAAGCGATGCCAGAAGTAGATGACGTAAGAATGAACAAGCATGTCTAGGTGTTTAATGTTTCTCCATAATGTTCTCCATGAATTTGCCAATGCTTTATTTCATCTGCGAGTGACCCTAGGTATTGGTCCATGCCTCGACAAGAAAATAAACTTTGTGCTTTCCTTGACTTTCATGGATTTCCGAGCTTATTTTTTCTTGGATTGCCGCAGCCCATCGCCCCCTATCGACATCGTAGTATGCCCAAATCGTTGCTTTGTCATCCGCCTCCTTATAAATTTCACTAATTGAATCCGAATGGAATATTTCACCATCTTTGGCACAAATATCATAGCCACGATTTTTATCGGAGGTGGAAAGGATTATATCACATTTCAAGGCATATGCAATAAGGGAAAACACAGCCGTATCCGGTAATTCATTGCTATCGAACATGCGCATAATTTCTTGGGGTGTCTGATTCCAACCCATCTCCGGAGCACATTTTATAATAAGGAGCTGAAGAGCTCTGATCTCATGCACAGAAATGAACCTATCGTCCAACATAACTCCGCGCAATATAGCCCATAGGACGCTATTGCCATCAACGGGAACATCGTAGAGCATGCGATTAATCTTTTGCATAGATTTTGGTGTATGTATTAGCTTCGACCGTATGACACGCAAATACCGACCGGGAGGTAGCTTTCCCTCAGACCCCTCGAGATCTTTTTCTTCCTCGGGTTTTTGAGGAATATTTTGAGGCACATTTTGAGGCACATCTTGAGAAATACTTTGAGGCGCAGCTGCAGGTAATGCATCGTGCTGTACCACAACTTTTGTGGTATCGTTCTTTTGATGTAGTTCAATAATTTGCAGTGATAATACGCACATGGCAAATACCATCAATGAAATGGCAATTAGCCAAAACCAAATATTCTCTTTATTTTTTTCCATCTTTATTTTCGATGGACTATAGCGTCGAACCGATTTTTTTCAAGAAAAACATTTTAAAGATATCAAAATAAAAACAGTTATTTTACTGAATACGCATGTAGCATAAAACATTCGCAATTATTTCCTCGGCAAATAACAAATGATTCAAATACCATTCAAATCGTAAATTTTAATCATTAGGAACCAATAGTTGCATTAAAAAACATTGGCGAATTCGATAATTTTCATAGCCGAAGGTAAACAATAATCCGGCAATAAAGGTTAGCAGAAAATGGACAAATTTCTTCATCGACCAAAATACGAATTAAATAATGGAATGAATGAGTTTCGAGCCAATGATTTTATTTTTACCTTGCAATCTTTTCAATTCCATTAGTCGTTAATTCCGTATGAAGCAATTGCAACTTTCATTCGCAAGCCGTACGGAAAAAGGCCGACATCCGGCATTGAGATTGCGGAAGACAGGGCGTATTCCATCTGTCATTTACGGCAAATCGGGATCCTTTCCGGTGAGCATCGATGATGTGGAATTCCGTATGTTGATGCGGCAAAAGGGTGATGCGGCGGCTACAATTCAACTCTCCAGCACTGAAAAGACGGTTCTCACTATCATTACCGAAGTTCAGCGCAATACGATTACCGATCGTTTCATGCACGTCGATTTTCAAGAAATTTCGAACGGCGAAATATTTACGACGACCGTTCCGGTACACGTTAAAGGCGAAGCCTACGGTGTCAAAAATGAAAAGGCAATGCTAGAAGTTGTACGCCATAAAGTTGCGGTACGCTGCCTACCGGAGCATCTCATCGAAGCCATTGAAATTGATGTTACCGATCTTCACGCGGGCCAAAGCATCCACATTAGAGATTTACACCAATTTGAAGGCGTCGAGTATGTCGGCGATCCGAAGGGCATCGTTATTGCCTGCGTTGGCGAAGAAGCGGAAGCCGGTACAGGGGAAAATGAGGAAACAACCACTTCGAATAAAAAGTAGTAGTCCGGCCATTCATTGATAGGAATCGCAATCCATTGTAGTTTTGGGGAGTTGGTCCTTTATTTTCGCTCTAATTTTTAGTAAAAAATTGATTATGGGAGAAATTCGGAATATGTTTCGAGGAGTAGTATAATTAATCGGTTTGGAGATTTTGGGTTATATTTAATTTTCGTTGTTTTTTCATTGATTATTTTCAAAATCGCAGTTTATGTTTTTCAAAGTCGTTGTCGGCCTAGGCAATCATGGCGCATTGTACGAAAATACGCGCCACAATGTTGGTTTTGCAACCATCGATTATTTCGCCAAAATGCTGGGATATACAACCTGGAAACATGAAAAGGGAATGTCCGTATTTTCCATCAAAATCCCCCAAACGGACGGTAATTTATTATTCATCAAATCCGATGGTTTCATGAATTTAACGGGAATACCGGTTGCTAAAATTTGTTCATTTTACAAAATTCCTAGCAATGAAATGGTCGTGATCTGTGACGACATTTCATTGGATGTGGGTCACATAAAAATTACGGAACGGGTTGGTACCGCTGGACACAATGGCGTTAGAAGTATTTTGGAAAAAATTGGTCCAGGATTTGTTCGTTTTCGCATTGGCATTGGGAAAAAACAACATCCTGAAATGGATTTAGCGGACCATGTTTTGAGTAAATTTTCCACTGAGGAACTCGAAACTTTAGCTAAAAAGATGCCAAATATCTGCGACAACTTAAAACTACTGCTTGACAAAGGTGTCTCAAGTACCATAAATAACGCCAATAGGCGAATATGTATACAAAATCATACCGAGCAACTATGATTCTTGACACGAGACATTGTCAGGATTCCATTGAAAATTTAATTGCAAATATTAGGGCTAAAATTGTGGAAGCAGGTGCGACCATCGGCGAAATGATCAACAAAGGGCAGATCAAATTCCAGCGTGCCACGGATCGGAAATTTCCGGCAGGGATTTATTTGCAAATTGCCTTCGAGGGACCAACGACCGCTCCGGAGGTGATTCGGTCAAAATTTAGCCTTGACTCAACGGTTAATCGAATATTCATCGAAAGTAAATAATGTCTTCTTTTAATAAAGTTATTCTACTCGGTAATTTGACTCGCGATCCTGAAATGCGTACGGCGAATAGCGGCTTAACAATTTGCAAGCTAGGAGTCGCAACCACACGGATATCCAAAGGAAATGATGGTGAAAATCGCGAAGAAACTGTTTTTGTCGATGTCGATGTTTTTGGCAAACAGGCGGAGATAATCGGGCGCTATTTCACAAAAGGACGTCCAATTTTTATCGAAGGGCGTCTACGGCTTGATCAATGGGAGACCTCAGCCGGAGAAAAACGAAGTAAGTTATGCGTTGTTTTGGAAAATTTTCAATTTATTAGTAGTTCTCGTTTTGACGACGAAGGTAGTGATGCGAATTTTACAGGCTCGAATTCGACGCCCGTTCCTATTAAAAAGAATGAGATAGCAGCTGCACCATCGATTAGTAATGCCTTCGATGAGGATGTTCCCTTTTAATTACAGAAAAATTTAAAAATTATGGCTACTGCAGATATTTTGTTGCTTCAAAAGGTTGATCATCTCGGCTACGAGGGAGATGAGGTAACGGTACGGGCTGGGTATGCGAGAAACTATCTTTTACCGAAACGTTTTGCAATTCCAATTACGCGTTCGAACCGTAAGCAAATTGATGCCCTGCGAATTCGACGCGCAGAACGTGAAACGAAAGAATTACAAGAAGCAAAAGAACTCGCAGAAAGAATTAGAACTTTAGTGATTTCTTTTTCTGTCAAAACGGGAGAACGAGGTAAGATGTTTGGAGCGGTTACTGCCGCCGATTTGGTCCATAAGTTTGCAGAACATAGCATTGCTATGGATCGTAAAAAAATTCATCTCGATCCCGTAAAACATATTGGCCAGTGTACGGCAAAGATCAGGTTACATCATGAAGTTATCATTGACTTTGTATTTGATGTTATTTCAGAAGCCACTACGGCCTAGTAAGTTAAATTTGTCAAATGCCCATGGCCGCAAAAGATAAACATATTGAGCTTTTTCTTTTTTTGGAAATTAATTACTATTATTATTCCAATTTTAGGCATGAAAGTGATTGTAACACATATCAGGCTAAAAAATTCATCAAAGCCATGGAAAAAACTTGGCGAATTTCGGAAGAAATTAATCTTTCAAAATTAGTCTGCGGGTATAGTTTAGCGGTAAAACTTTAGCCTTCCAAGCTAGTGTCGTCGGTTCGATTCCGTCTGCCCGCACCCCCTAAAAATTGGATCCATTTGCTGAAAATTTTTATAAGACCTTGCCACGGGGCTCCGTCCAATGCCCCCGCAAGGAGGCTTCCCCAGAGGGCTCTGCCCTCTGGACTCCCGCAAGGAGGCTTGCCCACGGGGCTCTGCCCCGTGACCCCGCAAGGAGTCACGGACTCCTTGCCCTCGTTCAGCGGCCAAACCATACGAAAATTTCGCATGGTTTGGCCGCAGGGTCAACTTAGTGGCCCCGCCCGCGGCGAAGCCGCGGGCGGGGCTTTAGGGCCCCTTGGTCGGCCGGTACCACGGGCATCAGCCCGTGGAACCGGCCGCATCCAGGTCCAGGGGATGGATCCCCTTGCAAGGGGTTGCAAGGGGAAGGATTCCCCTTGCCCTGGTTGAGCCATGGGGCTCCGCCCCATACCCCGCCAGGAGTCACGGACTCCTTGACCTCGGTATGCGGCCAAAC